>CAYXHU010000363.1:0-2784 GCA_964464675.1 uncultured Acidimicrobiia bacterium | reverse complement strand
TCGCCGACGAGGTCTACCGGGGCGCCGAACGCCTGGCGGACCAGGAGACCCCGAGCTTCTGGGGGATGACCGACCGGGTGATCGCCATCGGCAGCATGAGCAAGGCCTACGGGCTGCCCGGGCTCCGGATCGGATGGGCGGTGGCACCGACCGACGTCGTGGAGCAGGTATGGCGCCGCCACGAGTACACGACGATCAGCGCCTCAATGCTGGCCAACCACCTCGCCGTGCTCGCCCTGTCACCCGAGGTACGGCCGAAGCTCCTCGAGCGAACCCGGCGCTACATACGAGCGGGCTATCCGGTGTTCGCCGATTGGATCGATGCTCATCAGGGGCTGCTGCGCGCCGATCCTCCGGACGCCGCCGCCATCGCCTTCGTCGGGTATCGGGCCGAACTGCCGTCCGAAGCGCTCGTGGATCGAATCCGGCGCGAGCAGAGCGTCTTGGTGGTGCCCGGCGCGCTGTTCGGTGTCGAACGTCATCTGCGGGTCTCGTTCGGGCTCCCGCCCTCATACCTCGCAGAGGGCCTCGACCGGATCGGGAGAGTGCTCGAAAGCTTCTGACTCTTCCTAACCTGGGACGGTGGATCACCGCGATTGGGACGAGCGCTATCGGGAGAAGCTTCCCTGGGGGGTCGAGCCCAACCGGTTCCTGGTGAGCGCGGCGGGCCATCTCCGTCCCGGGACGGCACTGGACGTCGCCTGCGGCCAGGGACGCAACTCGGTATGGCTCGCCTCGCTCGGGTGGACGGTCACCGGGGTCGACTGGTCGGAAGTCGCCATCGACGGGGCGCGTCGCCTGGCGGAGCGAGCCGGCGTCGAGGTGGAGTGGATCGTTGCCGACCTGCAGCGCTGGCAGCCCGGCCGGCGGGCCTTCGACCTGGTGATCGTCGTCTATCTCCAACCGCCCCCGGAGCTTCGGGACCGCGCCTGGCGGCTGGCGGCTTCGGCGGTTGCCCCCGGAGGCAGACTGATCGTCATCGGCCACGACAGTGCCAACCTCACCGGCGGATACGGGGGACCGAGCAACCCCGACCACCTGTATACGGCCGATGAGGTGGTTGGTGCCCTCGACGGCTTCACCGTCGAGCGGGCTGAGACGGTGCTGCGCCCGGTGGACACCGACGAGGGCGTGCGGAGCGCCATCGACAACATCGTGGTGGCGACGATCCCCGGCTAGGCCCGGAGCCTCTCCAGGGTCTCTGCGATCGTGGCATGGGCACGGTCCCGAAGCGGCTCGATGTCGCCCGGCCCGAGGCCGGCGGTCGGGATGGGGGGGTGGGCGACCATGGTGGCCGGACCACCCCGCACCAGCTTGGAGCCGGGAGGCCACGCCTCCCGCGTTCCCCACACCGCCACCGGCACCACCGGGAGCGAGTTGTCGATGGCGATCCGGAACGCTCCCTTCTTGAAGGCGTGCAACTCGCCGTCGCGCGACCGGGTTCCCTCCGGGTAGATGATCAGGGAGGGTCGCAGGTCCATCACTCGGGCGACCTGCTCGTTGATGGCGCGGTGGGCCGCGGGCCCCGCTTGCCGGTCCGTCTCCACCATTCCGACGGCGTGCATCGCCGGGCCGAGCACCGGGATTCGGAACAGCTCCTTCTTGGCCAGGAAACGCACCGAGACCGGCAGGCGGGAGATGTGCATGGCCACGTCGAAGCCCGACAGGTGGTTGGAGACGATCATGTACGACCCGTTCGGGTCGATGTGCTCCATGCCTTCCAGGGTGGGCCGGAGGCCCCCGAACCAGATCCACAGGTTTCCCCAGGTGCGCATGCACCATGTGATCGTGCTCGATTGCGGGTTGAACCGGGCGGCCACGATCACGTAGGTGCCGAAGGCCACGGTCGCCAGAGCCACGACGACGAACATGGCCACGGTGCGGACCGGGGCGAGGAGGGTGCGGACCATGCGGGTAGGCTACCGGGCGCTTCTCCTGGAGGCTCATCCCATGACGCACATCCGCCACGAGCTTCACGGTCACGTGGCGACGATCAACCTCGATCGGGAGGAGCGCCGCAACGCCTTCACCCCCGGGATGTTCGACGACCTTGCCGCCCGTCTCCGCGCTTGCGACGGGGATCCGGAAGTGCGCTGCATCGTGCTCACCGGTGCCGGCACCGCCTTCAGCGCCGGTCTCGATCTCGTCGAAGCGGCCGGCGCCTCGCAGCGCCTCGACACGCTGGCATTCGACTTCGACCCGGACGAGTCGCCGGTCGTGGTCATGCAGCGGATGGCGACGCCGGTCGTGGCCGCGGTGAACGGACCGGCCGCCGGATACGGAGTGGGGCTGGCCCTCAACGCCGACATCAGGGTGATGGCGCGCACCGCTCGGCTCGTCCCTCCCACGAAGCGGAGCCTGGTGCCGGAGAGCGGCGACACCTACCTGCTGCCACGATTGGCCGGCTGGGAGCAGGCGGCCCGCTTCTTCTTCCTCGGTGAGGACCTGGACGCCGAGGCCGCATTCGCCGCCGGGATCGTGTCGGAGCTCGCCGACTCGTCGGATGGGGCCAAAGAGCGTGCCTCCCAGCTCGCCGGCCGGATCGCCGCCATGCCCCCGCTCGCAGTGCAAGCAGCCAAGCGGCTCATGCGGGCGGGACGGACCGACGGCTACGAGGAGCACGTCGGCCGCGTCCTCCTGCAGTTGATTCCGCTGTTCCGCACCCGGGACTTCACGGAGGCGGTCGGGGCGTTCCTCGAGAAGCGGCCGCCCCAGTTCACAGGGGAATGAGGAAGCTCACCCCGGCGCAGGCACGGCTGGTGCTGGCGAAGATCGGCAACGTCG
>CAYXHU010000362.1:503-2790 GCA_964464675.1 uncultured Acidimicrobiia bacterium | reverse complement strand
CCCGTCCAGTCGACGCCGTGTGGCAGGTGAGCCACGATGCGTCGCTGCGGCGCAGCGTGGATCTCGACGACGGCTCGGCTGCGTCGGCGCTGGAGCTCCAGTGGCGCTACGTCGAGTGGATCGAGCGCTTCGTGTCCGGTGCCGACGTGGGCCCGGTCGAGCACAGGGTGCTGGGATTGTGGAAGGAGGTGCTGGAGGCCCTGGAGCGGGATCCCCTCGAGACGGCCGATCGCCTCGACTGGACGGCGAAGCTGAGGCTGCTGCTCTCCTACCAGGAGCGGGACGGACTCGGCTGGGACGATCCCAAGATGCGGCTCCTCGACCTGCAGTACCACGACGTCGACCCGGCCCGGGGCCTGTACTACCGGCTGGTGCGCGCCGGGCGGATGCGGCGGCTGTTCGACGACGATGAGGTGGCCCGCGCCGGCGCCGCGCCGCCGGAGCGGACCAGGGCGTACTTCCGGGGGCGATGCGTGGACCAGTTCGGATCGGCGATCGTCGCCGCCAACTGGGACTCGCTCGTCTTCGACGTCGGTGAGGACGCTCTCAAGCGGGTGCCTATGATGGAGCCCCTGCGTGGCGGCAGGGAGCTGGTGGCCCCGCTGCTCGACGCCGCGGCGACGGCCGCCGATCTCGTGAAAGCCCTCGGAGGTGACCATGGCCGAGCAGGAACGCAAGCGGGCTCGTCGTGAGGAACGCCGCGACGAGGAGACCTCGCCCGAGGTCGAGGCGTCGCCGGTCGGTGAGGAGCTCACCGAGCGCATCGACGACCTCCTCGACGAGATCGACTCGGTGCTCGAGGAGAACGCCGAGGAGTTCGTGAAGAACTACGTCCAGAAGGGCGGACAGTGAGCGGCGAGGGGGATCGCCTCCCGCTGGAGCACGTGTCTCCCGGGGAGAGCTTCTCGGCGCTGCTGCGCAGCCGAGGGCTCGAGCCGCGATGGGAGACGGCGGGAGCGATCGCCGCGCCCGAAGGCACCACGGTCATCGCGTTCCGGTACGCCGACGGCGTCGTCATGGCGGGTGACCGGCGCGCCACCGCAGGCAACCTCATCGCCCACCGCAATGTCCAGAAGGTGTTCCAGGCCGACGCGCTGTCCGCGGTGGCCATCTCGGGGACCGCCGGGATCGCCATCGAGCTCATCAAGCTGTTCCAGACCGAGCTGGAGCACTACGAGAAGCTCGAAGGCCGCCGTTTGAGCCTGGATGGCAAGGCCAACTACCTGGCGTCCATGATCCGTCGCCAGCTGCCCATGGCCTTCCAGGGCCTGGTGGTGATCCCGCTCTTCTGCGGCTACGACGTCGGCGCAGGCCGGGGGCGCCTGTACTCCTTCGACTTGGTCGGGGGGCGCTACGAGGAGGCCGAGTACGCGGCGGCAGGCTCCGGGGGCCGCGACGCCAAGCTCTACCTCCGCACTGCGCACCGGCCCGACCTCGACGAGGACGCCTCGCTGCGCCTGGCAGTCGAGGCGCTCGTGGCCGCCGCCGAGGAGGACACCGCCACCGGCGGGCCCGATCTGCGGCGCGGGATCTATCCCTCCATCGCCGTGGTCACCGCCGAAGGTGTGAAGGAGTTGCCCGACGACGTCGTGGGAGACGTGTCCCGCACGGTGATGGAGGAGGACCGCTCGTGACAGCACCGTTCTACGTGCCGCCCGAGCAGCTGATGAAGGACCGGGCGGAGTACGCCCGCAAGGGCATCGCCCGGGGGCGGTCGATCGTCTCGGTCGAGTACGCCGACGGGGTGCTCATCCTCGCCGAGAACCCGAGTGGAACCCTCCAGAAGATCGGTGAGATCTACGACCGGATCGCCTTCGCCGGGGTCGGGAAGTACAACGAGTTCGAAGCGCTGCGGGTGGCCGGGATCCGTCATGCCGACCTGAAGGGATACGCCTACGCACGCTCCGACGTCACGGCCAAAGGGCTCGCCAACGCGTACTCCCAGACGCTCGGCCACGTGTTCACCCAGGAGGTGAAGCCCTACGAGGTGGAGATCATGATCGCCGAGGTGGGCGCAGAACCATCGGGCAACCGGATCTTCCGGGTGACGTACGACGGGACCCTGTACGACGAGCGGGAGGTCGCCGCCATCGGTGGCGACGACGAAGCGCTGCTCGCCAGTCTCGGATCTGCCTACCGGCCCGAAGCCCCTCTTCAGGAGGCGCTGGGCTGGGCCAAGGCGGCGTTCCAGTCCTTGTCGGACCGGGCCCTCGCCCCCGCCGATTGGGAGGCGGCGGTCGTCGACAGGACTCTGGGACGCAGGATGTTCCGTCGTTTGAGCGCCGCC
>CAYXHU010000362.1:0-493 GCA_964464675.1 uncultured Acidimicrobiia bacterium | reverse complement strand
TCAGAAGTACCAGAGCACGGCCCGCACCACCAGGACCGCCAGGACGACGGCTAGCACGGCGGCTCCGAGCCGCATGGTGCCGGGCAGCGCCTCGGACTCCCCGTCGCCGACGGCTCCGAGGACCTCGTCCACCTCGGCTTCCAGCATCACGGCTTCCGCCTCCGCCAGCCTGCTCTCGAGCACCCACAGTTCCGCTTCGGCCCAGCGTCCCACCGTCATCGGGTACGGGCCGAGCGACTCGCTGTGCACCCTGACCTCGATACCTTCCGACTCGAGGCGCGCTGCGACCACACGCGCCGCGGCGACGTCTGACACGGTGGCCATCCTGACGAAACGATCGGGGGACATCGCCTGAGATCGTACCGGGCGGGCCGTACTGAGCGGGGCGGGTACCCTGCTGACCGTGGAGCGCCGCATCTTCGGTGTGGAGAACGAGTACGGGGTGACCTGCACCCTGCGCGGGCAGCGCCGCCTCTCCCCGGACGAGGTCGCC
>CAYXHU010000361.1:0-2793 GCA_964464675.1 uncultured Acidimicrobiia bacterium | reverse complement strand
TGGACCCGGTGCTCCAGCCGCTCCGTCAGCCCGAGCTGGTCGAGGAGCAGCCGGGCGGCGGCATCGGCAGAGGCGCGATCCATGCCGTGGAGGCGCCCGAAGTAGACGACCTGGTCGAGCACGGTCATCCGCGGGTAGAGCCCTCGTTCTTCGGGCATGTACCCGAACCGGAGCCGGTGCTCACGGTCGATCGGGCGTTCGTCCCAGGTGACGGTGCCGTCGTCGAGTGCCACCAGGCCGAACACGGTCCGCATCGCGGTGGTCTTGCCGGCCCCGTTCGGTCCCAGGAAGCCGAGCATCTGGCCGCGCGGCACGTCGAACCGGCACCCGTCGAGGGCGACCACGTCGCCGAACCGCTTGGTGAGACCGTCGAGGCGCAGCACGGCTCCCAGTCAAGTCGAAACGGCTGCTCGCCGGCGAGGGGCAAAGGGCCGTTTCGCGGGTCTAACGGCCCGTCGCCTCGGCGACCATCTCCTCGAGGACGCCGGGATCGGGCTCGCCCAGCGAGATGAGGGCGAGAAACTGCACGACGTCACCGGAGGCAAACATCACCTGCCTGGTGACCAGGGGCTCGGCCCCCGTCGGGGAGACGGTCTCTCCGGTCACGGATACCACCTCCAGGGCGACCGCGCCGTCGGGCGCACCCGGGTCGATCGGTGCCACGGTGAACTCCACGTCGCCGCGCTCGTCCTCGAGGATCCAGGACTCGCAGGCCGCGGCGGCGTTCCGGTGGAGGCCCACCACGGTCGATGCCTCCGCCGCGGTCTCGAACCGGTCGACGATCTGGAGCAGCACGGGATACGGCTCGCCGCCGAACCAGATGCGGCCGTTGTGGCCGACCGAGAATGGTCTCGGGTCGGGGAGGGCGACGCCGCAGACCGGGTCGAGGAGATCGATGGGGTTCCCCCGCTCCTCCTGGAGCGTCCAGGGACCTCCGGCGTCGGGAGCGCCGACGAGGAGGGGCTCGAGATCGTCGTCGACGGCGACGGTGCTCCCGGAGCACGCTGCCGCGATCAGGGCCAGCGCACAGACGAGCGAGATGGGGACGATGCGGGCGGCCATGGACGAACCGTAGACGCCGACGGACACAAGCAGGGCTCTACCCTGGCCGCCGTGAAGCCGTACCTGACCCACGAGCATCCCCTGAGGTTCGCCCACCGGGGCAGCAGGGTGCTGTGGCCCGAGAACACGATGGTGGCGTTCCAGGGCGCCGTCGATCTCGGCTATCGCTACCTGGAGACCGACGTCCACGTGAGCCGGGACGGGGTGGTGGTGCTGTTCCACGACGACTCGCTGCACCGGCTCACCGACGGGCGGGGCAAGGTCTGGGAATGGACGTGGGAAGTACTGCGCACCCTCGACGCCGCCTACCACTTCGATCCGGACGGCGGGCACCCGTTGCGGGGCACCGGGGTTCGGATCCCGACGCTCGAGGAAGCCGCGGCGACCCTCCCCGAGGCGCTGTTCAACCTGGACCTCAAGCAACGCGGTATCGAGGAGCGGCTCGCCGCCGAGATCGAGCGGCTCGGGCTGGCCGACCGGGTGCTGATCGGATCGTTCCACGACGGGCGCATCCGCCGGTTCCGGGAAGCCTCGCGGGGCCGGGTGGCCACCTCCGCCGGCCCGCTCGAGGTGTCGGCGGCGCTCACCGCAGCTCGCCTGGGACGGCCGGTGCGCACCCGCGCCGACGCCTTCCAGGTGCCGGAGCGGGGAGGGCCGCTGCGGGTGGTCGGCAGGCGCTTCCTCGACGCCGTGCACGGCGGCGGGGCCCAGGTCCACGTGTGGACGGTGAACGATCCCGGGGCCATGTGGCGGCTCCTCGACATGGGCGTGGACGGCATCGTGACCGACCGGCCCGACCTGCTCGACGAGGTGGTGGGGGAGCGCTCATGAGCAGGCGCCATCTGGGGAAGATCACCCGGCTGCAGGTGCACCTCGCCGCCCTCGCGCTGGAAACCGGGTACGACCCGTCCCGCCTGGTCGTGGTGGAGGAGCTGGCGATCGGACCGCTGGGTGTCGCCGGATTCCGCGACGGCGAGTGGGTGCTCGACGTCCACCACCGGGCGCATCCCGAGGCGCGCGGCGACGGGAGGCGTGCCGTGTCGATCGGTTTCGCCGGCCACTACCGGCTGATGGCGGAGCGCTTCGGCGACGTTCCGCCGGGGGTGGGCGCCGAGAACCTGGTGCTCGACACGGAGGGGCGCGTGTCGCAGGCGGACCTGGCCGGGACGGTGGTGATCGCCTGCGAGCACGGCGAGGTGCCGCTCACGGGGGCCCGGGTGGCCAGGCCGTGCCGCCAGTTCACGTCGTTCCTGCTGGGGCGTCCCGACGTCGCCCCGCGCGACGAGATCGCCGCGGAGTTGGAGTTCCTCGACGACGGGATGCGCGGCTTCATTCTGGCCACCGACCTGGTGGAACGCCCGGCGCGGGTGCACGTCGGCGACGACGTGTGGGTGGACCCGTAGCGGGGTCAGGACGCCGCGGCGATGCCGCGGGAGAACGCCCCGGCGACCTGCTCGTCGAACCCGACCAGGAGGATCTCGCCGAGCGCTTCGGGGTTGGCGCCGGCCCAGCGCACGGCCTCGGATGCGATCACGTCTGCGGCCTCGTCGAGGGGGTAGCCGAAGATTCCGGCCGAGATGGCCGGGAGGGCGACGGTCAGGCAACCCTGGTCGGCCGCCGCATCGAGCGCCGCAGCGACGGCGGCTCTCAGCAGGCCTTCGTTGTCCCGGCCCTTCCGGTAGCGCGGCCCGGCCACGTGCACGACGACCTTGGCGGGGAGGGACCCGGCTC
>CAYXHU010000360.1:0-2804 GCA_964464675.1 uncultured Acidimicrobiia bacterium | reverse complement strand
CGATCGCTGCGGCGAGCGCCCCCTTGCGGACATCGTCCTTGTCGAAGAACGCGTTCGCCCCCGCAGCGAGGGCCAGATCCCGGTCGCGCGCGGTGGCGAGGCCGGACAGCATCACGATCGGGACGTCCACCCCCATCCCCCTGATCTTCCCGACCAGGGTTGCCCCGTCCATGGTGGGCAGCACGTAGTCGAGCACGATCGCATCGAACTCGGCGCTCCCCAGCAGCGTGAGCGCCTCGGCCGCGGTGGCGGCGAGCTCCACCACATAGCCGGCGGTGCCCAGCGCGCTGCCCACCACCTGGCGGGCTCCCCTCGAGTCGTCCACCACCAGCACCCGGGCCTTGGGGCCCACGGAGCCGTCCGTCGGCCGGATCGCCAGTCTGGAAGGATCGACGAGCACTGCGACGTTGCCGCCGCCCAGGAGCGCCGCTCCGGTGAGGTGCGCAACGCCCCCGATCAGCGGGCCCAGCTCCCTGGCGGCGACCTGACGAGATCCGAGGTCGCGCTCGACGGCGAGCCCCATCGGGCCCGCCTGACTCGACACGACCACGACCCGGCTCGGCGGCTCGTCCTCCGTGAGCCCGACGGCCTCAGCGAACGATCGGACGGGGATCGACGACCCCTGCCATTCCATCCGATCCCCACGATCCGGCCCCATCGGGAGCCGATCCAGCACGGCGATCTCGGGAAGCCCCCAGGTCTGACCGGCCGCCACGACCAGCACGGCGTCCTGCAGGGCCCGGGAGGTGGGGACGACGATCCGCACCTCAGTGCCCTCGCCCGGGGTCGTGTCCATCGTCAGGCTCCCGTGGAGCGCCTCGACCGCATCGGCGAGATCGGCGAGCCCGTTGCCGTCGCCCACCAGCTCCCCCGGCATCGCCGTCGAGAAGTTGCGGGAGAACAGCAGCGCCTTCAGGGCGACGACGCCGAACTCCTCACCTGCCGGAAGCAGCCCGCGGCGCAGCGCGCTGCGACGCACCGCAGCCCAATCCACACCTCTGCCGTCGTCGGAAACGACGACCTCGAGTTTGTGATCGACCACGCGGGCCCGCAACGACAGCGTCGCCGTGGGCGGCTTCCCGGCGGCCACCCGCTCGTTGGCCGGCTCGGTGCCGTGCTCGATCGCGTTGACGAGGAGCTGGCGCAACGGGTCGGAGAGGGCGTCCAGCACCTGGCGGTCCACCGTGTTCTCGTCACCCACCAACTCGAACCGGATCTCCTTGCCCGACCGGCGCGACAGGTAGCGAACCAGCTGCGGGAACGTGTTCGTGATCTCACTGAGAGGAACGGCTGCCAGGTCGACCGCCCGGGCCTGAAGATCGAGGATCGCCTTCTGGGTGGCCGCCACCACCGAAGACACGCTCGCCAGCCTGTCACGCCACGAACCGTTGTCGCCGGGATCGGCGGCCAGGTCGGCGACCTTGGACCCCAGAGCGTCGGCATCTACCCGCAGCGAGCACAGGCCGTTGATGAGCCGGTAGAGGCTCGCCGCGTCGACGCGGATCTTCTCGCCGAACGCCGTCCTGTCGAGCGTCCCCAGCAGGCCGCCCAGGTCGTGGCTCTCCCCCGTGCTCGCCCCCATGGCGGGCACACCCACCGGCATCTCCTGCGGCCCCGGGTCTTCGCCGCGCAGCACCCGGCGCACAGTCCGGACGGCGTCGGCGAGCTCCGCCGGGCCCAGCTCCGGGTCACCGTCGATTGCGCCCACCAGTGTGTCGCACAACGCCTCGAGGGCCCTGCCGAGCTCCTGATCGGGACGCACCTCCCCGTCCACCACCCCCTTCCAGACGTCCTCCAGCAGCCGGCCTGCATCGGACAACGCCGTGAACCCCATCATTCGCGCCGTGCCCTTGATGGTGTGGCCCTCCCGGTACAGGTCGTGGGCCGCGTCGCGTCCCACCGAGCCGTCGGCCATGGCTCGGGCGCCCGCCAGCAGCCGTTCGGCGCGCTCGGACACTTCAGCGACGAACAACTCCCGGAGCTCGGCGTCGTCTGTCAGTGGCACGTACACCTTCGTAGAGTTCGAAGGTGCTATCGACGCCCCGGACGGGCCCCTTGAGCGGGGCTCACTCCCATTCGATCGTCGCCGGAGGCTTCGACGATATGTCGTAGGCGACTCGGTTGACCCCGCCGACCTCGTTGATCACCCGCGACGAGATGCGCTCCAGGACCGGGTAGGGCAGCCGTGCCCAGTCCGCCGTCATGGCGTCCTCCGAGGTGACCGCCCGCACCACGAGCGGATAGGCGTATGTTCGCTCATCGCCCTGGACGCCCACGGAGCGGATGGCGGGCAGGACGCCGAAGGCCTGCCAGACGTCCCTGTCCAGCCCGGCACGTTTGATCTCCTCGGTGATCACCGCATCAGCGGCTCTGAGGATCTCGAGCCGTTCCGGTGTCACCTCGCCGATGATCCGCACCGCCAGCCCGGGGCCTGGGAACGGCTGGCGCCACACGATCTCCTCGGGCAGCCCGAGCTCGGACCCCACCGCCCTGACCTCGTCCTTGAACAAGTCGCGTAACGGTTCGACGAGCCCCAGGCTCATCACCTCCGGCAGCCCTCCGACGTTGTGGTGGCTCTTGATCTTGGCGGCGTCCCTGGTCCCCGACTCGATGACGTCCGGATACAGGGTGCCCTGCACCAGGAACTCGGCCCCCGCCAGGTCTGCGGCGGCCTCCTCGAAGACCCGGATGAACGTCTCGCCGATGATCATCCGCTTCTCCTCCGGGTCGGTGATGCCGGCGAGCGCCCCCAGGAACCGCTCCGAGGCGTCCACGTGGACGAGGTTCACCGGGAACGTCGCCCG
>CAYXHU010000359.1:0-2805 GCA_964464675.1 uncultured Acidimicrobiia bacterium | reverse complement strand
ACCCCCGGCGGGGCCGGCATCGTGGAACTGGGCTACGCCGCCTACCTGGGCATCGGCCTGGCCGACCCGGCCAAGGCCCAGATCGTCGCCGCCGTGCTCGTGTTCCGCTTCATCACCTACTTCCTGCCCATCCCCTTCGGCGCCGCCTCCTACGTGATCTGGCGCCGCAACCGGAGCTGGCGAAGGGCCCACGACGGCGAGCCGAAGGCCTGAGCGCGGCGCGGTCGGGACCATGGACCCTGGCAGGGGTCCGTCGTTCGTTCCACGCTTGAGACGGCGTGACTCGATCGAGCCGGGAACCTCCGGAAGGACCGACGACGTCCGACGGCCATGACGTCCAGAAGAAGGCAGACGCTCATGAAGAAGACCATGACTGCGTTGTCCGTCATCGTTGCACTCCTCCTCATCACCGTCGCCGCGTGCAGCGGAAGCGACGACGACGCGAGTGCGCCGACGACCGGGGCTGCGACGACCACGATGGCCATGGAGGACGGACCTCAGACGACCATGGATTCCGACGACGGTGCACCGGTGCCGGCCGGTGAGGAGGGCGCGGAACGGGACCAAGCCGCCGACGATGGGTCCGGCATCGGGACCGACTCCAATGCGGTGGTCACCACCGTCGACCCCGCCGACTTCGGACGGTCGATCGTCTTCACCGCCAACCTCGAGGTCGAGGTCGAGGACATCGTCACGGCCGGCGAGCAGGCCGAGAGCGTCGTCGCCGGCCTGGGTGGGTTCCTGTTCGGTCAGGAGACCCAGACCGGAGAGAATCCCCGCTCCGTCCTCACCATCAAGGTCCTCCCCGAGAACTTCGGGGAGGCGCTACGCCGTCTCGCCGGAATCGGGGAGCTGATCAGCCAGTCGGTGTTCGCCGACGACGTGACAGACCGCGTCGTCGACCTGGAGAGCCAGATCACCACCGCCGAAGCCTCGGTGGAGCGGCTGCGCGAGTTCCTCGAGGACGCCACCGACGTCGAGGATCTGGCCACGCTGGAGGCCGAGCTGCTGCGGAGGGAGACGGAGCTGGAGCGGCTGCGCGGCCAGTTGCGGACGCTGGAGGACCAGGTCGCCCTGGCGACGATCGTGCTCGCGCTCACCGAGCCCGCCCCGCCGGCTCCCGAACCCATCCTCGAGCTGCTGCAGACCGGCTACGCCGGGCACGACGGCGGGCAGAGCTGCCCCGGGATCGATCGGCTCACCGTCGACGAGGGCGACGCCGCCACCCTGTGCTACGAGCTCACCAACACCGGCAACGTCCCGCTCGTCGAGATCGAGGTGCGAGAGCCCTTCCTGGACGCCGATTCCGACGACATCATCGTCGTGCAGGGAGATCTCTCCGCACCGCTCCTGCCCGACGAACGCCTGATCCTGGCGCTGGAGATCACCGCCGATCCCGATGGGTTCCTGAGCCCCGACGTCACCGCCCGCGCCGTAGACGAGGACGAGGAGCCGCTCCGCATCGGCGTGCAGATCGAAGACGACATCCTCGAGCTCGAGGTGATCGAAGACACCTCGCTGCCCGGCTTCGTCGATGCCCTCGGGGCGGCCTGGGACGGCCTGCAGCGGTTCTTCGGTGTGATCGTCGTCGTGGCCGGTGCCCTGGTGCCCTTCCTCTGGGTGCCGCTGCTGGCGGCGGGATGGTGGCTGTGGCGTCGCCGGGACCGGCAACGGACCCAGGCCGAGGCCGCGGCGTACCCGGAACCGCCACCGGAGGACCAAGCCGAAGAGTCGTAGACCCCCGGGAGACCGGATTGAGAGCCCACCGCTCGTCGAGCGGTGGGCTCTCGCGTCCGGCCCGGGCACCGCCGCCGCCGTTCCCATACGCTGGAGGGGACGAAGGGAAGGAGCTCACCATGAGCCTCATCGCCCGCTGGAGGACCATATTCGAGACGGCCGGGATGACGATCCTGATCGGCGTGATCGTCGGGTCGGTCGGGACCGTGGTCTTTGCGATCGCCGGGGAGCGCATCGATAGTTTCGGCGACTTCCTCTACCTCCTCGCCGGGGACACCTGGATCCTCGGTCTGGCCGCCATCCTCGGGCTCAGCCTGGCCCTACTCCCCCGGGTGTTCTACCAATGGCCGACGACGCTTCCGGGGGGCCGGCTGGGGACGATCGTCGCCGCCGCCGTGATCGCCCTGGCATGGCAGGGCTTCGTGGCCGCCGGGGCGGCGATCACCATGTTCGCCCGGGCGACGCATCCAGAGGACTACCTCGTCGAAGCCGCCGAGGCGGTCGCCCTCGGCATGCGCTTCGTCGGCGCTGCGGTCATCATCGCCGGTGGCCTGCTGCTCGCCGTCCGAGCCGGCTCGCTCACCAGGACCGCCGGCGCGCCCCCGCCGGTCGAGCCGATCGGCGCAGCCGGGACCGAGGAACCGCCGGCCTGAACGCCGAGACCGCGGCCCTGCCGGGGCCGAACATCACGATGGGATCACGCAGCTCGGAGCCTCTCCGGCTCGGGTGGTCGACGGCGACGGGGATTCGGACCCGGGCCGTCCCGCCGCCCTTCGAGCGACCGCGATTCAAGGACTCAGCGGTTGGGGAGCCTCTGGATCGGGAATCGGATGTCGTGCCGGCCGATTCCGGATGGCACCCGCTCGCTATCCGCGGGGTCGCTCAGCGCTGCGATCGCGGGGCCGCAGCGGCACCGTCGGGCGGCCGGATCTCTCCAATCAGCCGGCCGTCCGGACCGACGACGGGCACCGGGGCGCCGTCCAACCGCTCGCTGATCTCCTGCGCATCGGACACCGGGGAATCCCATGGGATCGACACGGGAGCCTCCATGACCGACCCCGCGATCGT
>CAYXHU010000358.1:0-2816 GCA_964464675.1 uncultured Acidimicrobiia bacterium | reverse complement strand
TCCGGGCCGGAGCCTCCCGCTCGGGACGTTCACCGCCGTTGGGCTCTCCAGCGTGGTCTACTTCTCCGTGGCGGTGCTGCTCGCCGCCAATGCCACCGTCGGGGAACTGATCGATAACACCGGCGTGATCGGCAACGTGGCGGCCGTGCCGGTGCTCATCGACATCGGGGTGATCGCCGCCACCCTCTCGTCCGCCATGGCCTCGTTCCTGGGAGGCCCTCGGATACTGCAGTCGCTGGCATCGGACCGGATCTTCCCCGCCCTCGGCTTCTTCGCCAAGGGACATGGGCGCACCGGGAACCCCAGGCGGGGCGTGCTGCTCACGCTCGGCATAGCCCTCGGGACCATTGCCCTGGGACGACTCGACGCGATCGCGCCGGTGGTGTCGATGTTCTTCCTCGTCTCCTACGGTCTGCTCAACTACGCCACGTACTTCGAGGCGCGAGCCTCGAGCCCGGCGTTTCGGCCCCGGTTTCGCTTCTTCAACCGACGCACCAGCCTGGCGGGAGCCCTCGCATGCCTCGGGGCGATGCTGGCCATCAACCTGGTGGCGGGGCTCGCCGCCGTGCTGATCCTCGGCGTGATCTACCAGTACCTGGCGAGCAGCGCACGTCCGGAGCGTTGGGCCGACGCCGGCCACTCACACCACTTCCAGCGGGCCAAGGAGTCGATCCATGCCATGGCCGGCGAGGTGCAGCACGCCCGGAACTGGCGGCCGCAGGTGCTGGTGTTCTCGGCCGATCCGCAGCGTCGCGAGCGCCTGCTGCGGTTCGCCACTTGGATGGAGGGCCGCAGCGGCCTGACGGCAGCCGTGCTCATCATGGAAGGCGGCGGGGCCCTGGATCGCAGGGCGCGCGACCGGGAGGAGGCGCGGCTCCGGTCGCAGATCGAGGACCTCGGCCTCTCGGTCCACGCTCGTGTGGTCCTGGCCGCGGACGGCATGGAGGCACTGCCCATCGTGGTGCAATCGTTCGGGGTGGGCCCGCTGAAGGCGAACACCGCGCTGTTCGGCCTGCCCGAGCAAACCGAGGCGTCGCGCCGCACCGCCTACGTCGAGGCCCTCCAGCAGGTCACCCGGTTCGGACAGAACGTCGTTGCCATGTCCACCGACGAATCACGCTGGGAGGCGATGCTCGAGATCCCGCCCCGCCGTCGCCGCATCGACGTGTGGTGGGAGGGCGAGGACTCGTGCCGGCTGGCCGCGCTGACCGCGTACCTCTTCACCCGGACCCCCGAATGGGCCCGGGCCTCGATCCGGGTGATCGCCATCGCCCCGGAGCCGGGAGAACTCGCCGCAGCCCGCACTCGGCTGGGCGAGCTGCTGCAGGAGTACCGGATCCCGGCGACGGCGACGGCCGTCCCGTCGGCGAGCGCCACCGAGATCATCCGAACCTCCGCCGATGCCGCCCTGGTGATGCTCCCGATGCGGCTGCGCGAAGGCCGGGTCTTCGATCACTTCGGCAACGAGATCGATCCCCTGCTCCGGCGGCTTCCTATGACGGCAGGCTTCATCGCAGGAGCAACGTTCGATCTCGCCGCCGGACCGGACACCGGCGATCCGGGGCGCGTGGCCGCGGCCGAACGTGCTGCTCTGGAGGCCCGAGAGCGCAGATCGGCGCTGCAGAAGCGCCTCGGCAAGATCCTGCACGAGATCGAGGGACTCCGGGTGCGCCTCGAGGAGGCCCCATCGCGTCGGGCGGAACGCGATCTGGCCGATGCCGAGAAGCGCCGGGAGAGCACGCGGCGCAGGATCCTGTCCGCGCAGGCCAAAGAAGAGGCCGCCTGGGCCGAGGTGTCGCGCCTCGTCGGCGAGGAGGGATGACGCCCAGGAAACACCTCCGGGCGGGGTCGGGGGTCCCGAAGCAACCCCGATATGGTTCCGGGCACGAGTTAGCGTCTGGATTCGGCGATGCCCGCGCCAGTCTTGATCCCGAATCCGAGGGCCGGATGATTTCGACAGGGTTGCTGAGGGGTCGCTGATGCGACTGCCCTTTCGCCTGTGGCCTGACGACGATCTCGAGGCTGACCGTCAGCCCTGGATGGTTTGGACGGCAGACCCAAGGCCGGATGCGTGTTCCAGGTTCACGGGCCGCCGGTGACGCTGATTCGGACCGGGCAACTGCATAGCGTCCATCGAGCGGTTACCGTCACTGCCCACCAGCGAGGTCGTGTCCCGAGCAGATCGCTCTTGGCGCTCCCCGCAAAGGGGAGGGATGCCGATGTCCGGTGCTGCAGTGCTGCTCGACGAGCGCCGCGGGTTCTTGGTTGCGGGGCCGTCGCGATGAGCCAGACCCGAGGCTTCCGCGTCACCGCCGTGCAGAAGGCCCCGGTCTACCTGAATCGGGACGCCACACTCGACACCGTTGCCGACGAAGTGGCCGAGGCGGCGGCCACCGGCGCAGACCTGGTCGTGTTCCCCGAATCGTTCGTTCCCGGCTACCCGGACTGGGTATGGCGCCGCAACCCCTGGAGTGATGCCGAGTGGTATGCCCGTTTCCAGGACCAGGCCGTCGAGATACCCGGCCCTGCACTCGACCGGGTTCGTTCTGCAGCTGGTGCCGCCGGGGTCTGGGTCGCGCTCGGCATCACCGAGCGGTCTGCGTCAGGCACGCTCTACAACGCCGTCGTCTACATCGACGGTGCCGGTGAGATCGCCGGGTTGCACCGCAAGCTCGTTCCGACCGGAGCGGAACGACTGGTGTGGGCCAACGGACAGGGACCAATGCTCACCGTGGTCGATATCGACGGCGTGAAGGTCGGCTCCCTCATCTGCTGGGAGAACTACATGCCCCTGGCGCGTGCTGCGCTCTACGAGA
>CAYXHU010000357.1:0-2823 GCA_964464675.1 uncultured Acidimicrobiia bacterium | reverse complement strand
GGTCCCACAGGTCCGGCCGACGGCTCCACGGCGGCGGGAACAGCTCGGCCACGTCCTCCTGATAGCGGCGGAACTCGAAGGGAACGGCGGGCGCAACTGCGTGGACCCGGGCGAGCACGTCGGCCGTCGCACTCGGGCTGGGATTCGGGAGCCTGCGCACCCCGGGAAGCCGGGTCATGAGCACGGCGGGCGCCCCGCAGGCCGAGCCGTCCGGATCGACATCCACGAGCCCGGGAGCAGGGACATCCGTGCCGGCCAACAGGCCGAGGAGAGCCGCCTCGTGCACGGCACGGTCCGGGTCCTCCTCGACGAAGAAGCGGTGCACGAAGCGCTTCAGCACGAGGGCCTGCCCTCCGGCGTCCACCGCGTCTACGGCCGCGGTCGTCGCACCGGGCAGAGGCCGCACGTCGGTGACCGGGCCGGAGCTCCGCTCCACCCAGCCCACGACCCTTTCGGGGAGTCCGTTCACCGCGCCGCCTCCCCGCAGCGGATCACGGCGAAGATCGGGCCTTCGGGTACGAGGCCGCGGCGGAGCGCTCCTCCTCGAGCGCCCAGGAGAAGAAGATCACGGTGATCACCGTCCACAGCACCAGGCCACCGCCGATCTTCATGATGAGACCGGCGATCAGCTGGTCGGTGAGCACGTCGACGCCCCACAGCCTCGGGAACGTCTCGTAGATCCGGTAGATAGGGGCGTCGGCGAACGTCAAGAACGACGCGGGCACCGTGGGGACGAGCGACTGCAGGAACACGTATCCCATCGCCGGGAACGGGGCCAGCTTGGGGAGATCCGGGATGGGCCCGATCACCGGCCACCACATGAGCAGCGCCGTGACGATGAGCAGCAGGTGCAGGAGCAGATGGGCGGGCTCGGAGTCGAGCATCAGCTCGACGATCGCCGGGATGTGGATGACCGCGAGCGTCACGTTGAAGAGCACCAGCGCCACGGCCGGCTTGGTGAGCACCCGCACCACCGGCAGGATCGGGAGGACCATCATGCGGATCAGCCACGACGGTGTGCCCCGCAGCAGCAGCGGCGGCACCCCGAGCGCCAGCACCAGGTGCTCGATCATGTGGAAGGTGAACAGGCTCTCGTCGCCGATGTCGTGGAGGGGCCATCCCCGCGCCACGACGAACAACACGATCCCGGCGTGGAACGCGATCAGCTGCCCGCGGCTCACGACTGGCTCGGCGGGCGGCGCGTGATGGGGGGCCAGGCGCCGCAGCGAATACCAGTATCCGGCGAGGAGGGCGACCGCGATGCCGTAGACGTCCCAGTGGACGTGGAACGGGATGTCCCCGAAGGACATCTCTGCGGCCGCGGCGACGATCACCGCCGTCAGCTCCCGATCAGGACACCGAAGGTGAGCAGCACCGCCCCGAACAGTATCGGGGCGGAAACCAGGCCGAGGTAGAAGAGGCGCCGGTATGTCTTGCTCTCGAACTTCAAATGCATGAACCAGGCGACCACCAGGAAGAACTTGGCTGCAGCGAGCACGATGAGCGACGGCACCACGATCGCATCGGCGTCCAGGTAGGCGACGGCGACCTCCGCCGCGGTGATCACCGCGAGGATGATCGCGATCATCCAGTAGTCCCTGGGTGTGGGATGAGCGTGGGCGGACTGGGCCATGGGCCTCACACCTGCAGCAGGTAGACGATGGTGAAGATGACGATCCACACGATGTCGACGAAGTGCCAGTACAGCCCGACGATCTCGACGTTCATGCCCCGGTCCGGCCGGAACCGGCCGGCGGCCGACATGAAGTACGTGGCGAGCAGCATGAGCACCCCGACCGCCACGTGGGCGCCGTGGAACCCGGTGAGCACGAAGAACGCCGAGCCGAACGGACTGGTCGACACCGTCAGCCCCTCGTGCACGAACTCGGTGAACTCGTAGACCTGGCCGGCGATGAACACCGAACCGAGGAGCGCCGTGGCGAGCAGCCAGACCCTCATCTGCCGCCAGTCCTGCCGCATCGCGGAGTGATGGGCGAGGACCATCGTGAGCGAGGACATCAGCAGGATGAACGACGACACCGACGTGAACGGGATGTCGAAGATCTCCGAACCGGGGCCGTCGCCGACATCGTTGCTGTACAGCAGGAACGTGGTGATGAGCGATCCGAAGAAGAGCACCTCGGAGCCGAGGAACACCCACATGGCGGTCTTGCGCATCACGGCGGGGTCGTGATGATGCTCCTCGGCCTCGGGGCCGCCGACCTCCGGGGTCGCCAGGTCGGTGCTCACGAGTGCTCCTCCTTCACCAGCGGTTCGAGCGACCAGCCGAACAGGCCCCACACCAGCACGGCGACGCCGGCGGCGATCGCAACGAAGCCCCACGGCACATACACGGCTCCGAGCAGGGCGACGAAGGCGCCCAGGCCGGTGAGCGCCGGGTAGTACGAGGGCGACGGCAGGTGCAGCCCCTCGGGAGGCCCGGTCGGCTCCGGCTCCCGGTAGCCGGGCGCCGGCACGGCATGCCCGTGCTCGTCGGTGTGGTACTTGCGGTGCCAGAAGTCGTCCTCGTGGTGGACCACCGGTATGCGGTCGAAGTTGTGCACCGGGGGCGGCGACGGGATGCTCCACTCGAGCGTCCGGGCGTCCCACGGGTCGTTCCCGGCCACGGTTCCCTTCCGGTACGAGACGAGCGCGTTCCACAGGAACACGGCGACGCCGGCGGCCAGGACGAACGAGCCCACGGTGGCCACGAGGTTCCACATGTCGAGACCGAGCCCCTCGGCGTAGCGGTAGGTACGCCGCGGCATGCCGTTGAGGCCGAGCAGGTGCATGGGCGCGAACGTCAGGTTCATGCCGATGAAC
>CAYXHU010000356.1:1580-2824 GCA_964464675.1 uncultured Acidimicrobiia bacterium | reverse complement strand
TCCCCTCGTTCCTCGGCTTCCGCAAGTCGGCGCAGGATCGCTCGGCCCAGAGCGAGCTGCGTAGTGTGCTCCTGGCGGAGAAGGCGTTCTGGCTCGAGAACGGTGACTACACCGAGACCAACGGCGACATCACCGCCTTCGAACCGAATGCCAACGTCGGCGATGCGATCGCCACGAGCGTCGTGCTCCAGCTCAATGCCACGAGCAACGACACCGTCTGCATGACCCGCACCGCCGAGTCCGGCAACACGTTCGCCATCTGGGAGAGCTCCTCTCTCGGCACCTACTACGGGACGACCGACCTGTCGGCGGCTTGCCCTGATGCGGCACCCGACGGCTACGAACAGGGCGGCTGGTAGCCCACCAGCCCACGACCAACCCCGAGGGGGGCGGGCCCAGGGCCCGCCCCCCTCGAGACGTTGCGGGTTGACATGAGATCCTTCGAACGAGATGACGGGATGGTGCTCCTCGAGGTGCTCGTGGTGCTGGCCGCGATCGCGGTGCTAATCGGGATCGCCTATCCCTCGTACATGCGCCAGTACGCACAGGCCCAGGACATGGCGGCCAAGCTGATGCTGACGACGGCACTGCGGGGCCAGGCCGCCGCCGAACCTGCACTGGGGGGATACACAGATGACTCCGAGTACCTCGGGTCCATGTTCCCCGAATACGACTTCAGCGGCGCCTCCGACGAGTCGATCCATGTGATCGTGGGGGATGTCGATCCGAACGACGGAGCGCACGTGCTGCTGTATACGAGATCGGAGAGCGGTACCTGGTTCGGAACCGCGCTGGTCCGCCACGGTGAGGGCGCCGGACGACACACGTGCGTGTCCCCCTGGGAGGAATCTATGACGCTCGCAGCGTGTGTGGGAGTGGTCTGGTGAGCGGGCCCATCGCCGCGATCGCTGTGGCGTTCGGCCTCCTGGTGGGGTCGTTCCTCAACGTGGTCGCCTATCGGGTTCCCCGTGGCATGTCACTGGTACGGCCCCGCTCCGCCTGTCCGGGATGCGGGTCGCAGATCAGGGCACGTGACAACGTCCCGGTGCTCTCTTGGTTGCTGCTGAGAGGACGGTGCCGGGACTGCGGTACGGCGATTTCGGCGCGCTATCCGCTGGTCGAGGCAGGCACAGCCGGGGCGTTCTTGCTGACGGCGGCGGTCGTGGGGGCATCGTTCACGCTTCCCGCGTTCTGGTGGATGGCCGGTATTGTGATCTCCCTCGCCCTCGTCGACCTCGACTTGA
>CAYXHU010000356.1:0-1570 GCA_964464675.1 uncultured Acidimicrobiia bacterium | reverse complement strand
TTCCCAACACGATCCTGTATCCGGGGACGATCGTCGCCGTCGCTCTGCTCGCAGCAGGATCGATCGCCGACGGCTCCGCGGGTGCTCTCTGGCGCGGCCTGGCCGGAGGTGCGGCTGCGTTTGTGCTCTTCTTCGCCATCGCTGTGGTCGCACGCGGCGGATTCGGATTCGGGGACGTGAAGCTGGCATTCCTACTCGGGCTCTTCCTTGCCCATCGGTCGTGGGAATCGCTCGCCGTGGGAATCTTCGCCGCGTTCCTGATCGGGGGTCTGGCGTCCCTCGGCTTGCTGTTGGCCCGGCGGGTGTCGCGGCGCGACGCCCTCCCGTTCGGGCCCGCCATGGTTGCCGGGATGTTCCTGGCTCTTGCAGTGGGCGAGCCCGTTGCCCACTGGTACCTCGGCTGACCACGGAACGCACACTATGTGCGCGCCATTGGCGCGCGAGATGCTTGGAGGGGCGCGCCCCGACCGGTAGCCTCATGGCGACACCCGTGTAACTACCCCCGTGTCATCGGGATAGTGGCGGCAACAGACGGAGGTGTGCATGGCGATCGCCGTCGGGCTGGATATCGGCTCGGAGGCGGTACGGGCCGCGGTGGTGGAGTCAGGCAGATCGGTTCCTGTGTTGAAGAGGTTCGCCGACATGCCGTTGCCACCGGGCGCCGTCGTAGCCGGCGAGATCATCGACGAGGGCGCCGTCGGTGAAGCCGTCGCCGCGCTCTGGAAACGGGCCAGCCTTCCGAAGAAACGAGTGGTCGTAGGGATCGCCAACCAGCGGGTCATCGTTCGCCAGGTGGATGTGCCTCACCTGGAAGAGGACGAGCTGATCGACGCGCTGCCCTTCCAGGTCGAGGACGTCATACCGATCCCGGTCGAGGAGGCGGTCCTCGACTTCGTACCGCTCGAGGAGTTCAACACGCCCGACGGTGATCTGATGCTTTCGATCCTCGTCGTCGCTGCGCCGCGCGACATGGTCGAAACGCTCGTCGAGCTGGCGCGCGGCGCAGGGCTGCAGGTGTCCTCGATCGATCTCCAGGCCTTCGGGTTGGTGAGGGCAGCGTTCGGCGCAGACTTGACGCTGGGTGGCGAAGGCCCCCAGGGCATGCTCGACATCGGCACCACCATGTCGCAGATTGCGGTAGTGCGCGGCGGCATCACGAGGTTCGTGAGGGTGCTTCCGACCGGCGGCCAGCAGTTCACCGATGCACTGGTGAGCGGGCTGTCCATCGGTCGCGAAGATGCCGAGGAGCTCAAGCGGTCCGTCGGCGTCAGCCCGGAGGGTTTCCCGGCCGGAGACGAAGAGGACGTCCAGGCCAGGCAGATCCTCACGAGGACCGCCGACTCGCTGATCGAAGAGGTGCGTGGCTCGGTGTCCTACTACCTCACGCAGGCCGGGGAGCACGCCCTCGAGCGCCTGCTGGTCTCTGGCAATGCAGCACGCCTGCCGCATCTCGCCAACCGCGTGGCCCGGTCGCTCGGCACGCGCGTCGAACCGGTCCGGGTGCTGGATCACGTGAACCTGGGCCGCCTGCGGATGAAGGAAGCAGACCTCCTGGCGCTGCAGCCGGTGC
>CAYXHU010000355.1:0-2825 GCA_964464675.1 uncultured Acidimicrobiia bacterium | reverse complement strand
GCCACCGCGGCAAGATCGAGTCGACCGTCGGGAACGCACGGCGTGCCCTGGAGATCATCGACGAGTTTGGCTCCCTCGCCGCCTACCTGTGGGGCTGGACCCCGGCGGGGGACCGGCCCGCTCCCGAGGGGATCGAAGAGCTGCCCGCCGCGACCGATGTGTCCCGAGCCCTGGCGAAGGACTTGAAACGGCGAGGCTGGACGTTCGTCGGGCCGACGACCGTGTATGCGTTCATGCAGGCGATGGGCCTCGTGAACGACCACCTCGCCGGGTGCGTCGCCCGGGTGCCCTGTGATCGGGAGCGGGCTGCGGCCCTGAGGAGGCTGGGGCGCTGACCGTTCAGCGCGGGGGGCCCGCCAGGATCATGTCCCGCCAGTGGTCGAGGGAGAGCCCGATCGGCCACCCGACGTTCTCCATCCACCAGGTGGCGCCGGCCTCCTCGTAGGCGGCCGCGGTGTAGGTGCGGTCGCCGGCCGCCGAGTACCACCCGTAGCTGGCGACCTCGAACGGAGCATCGTCGCTGCGGTGGGATCGCACGTACCGGACGATCTGGGAGAGCGTCTCCGGGGTGATCTCGACCATCTCTCCCGAGGAGTCCACCTCGATCGGGAACACCCCGTCCCATCGGGCCGCCCGACGAAACGCACCGCGGTGCGGCCACATCCCGCCCACCCAGACCGGGATCCGGGGCTGCTGGAACGGCGTGGGCAGGAAGGTTCCCACTGCGGTGTAGTGCTCGCCGTGATGGTCGACCGGCTCGCCGCTCCACAGCGCGGTGAGCACCTCGAGCCCCTCGTCCAGTTGTACCGCCCTCGTGGCGGAATCTGGGGCGTCTCCGAAGTCCACGAAGTCCTCCTGGTGCGGCCATCCGATGCCCACCCCCAAGATGAGGCGTCCTCTGCAGAGGTGGTCGAGGGTGACGGTCTCCCTGGCGAGCTTGGCGGGCCGACGGCGGGGGAGGGGAGTGACCATCGTGCCGAGGGCGACCCGTTCGGTGGCGACTGCGATCGCGGCGAGGGTCACCCAGGGGTCGACGAGCGGGCCGGCCCAGTCGCCGGCCTTGATGTGGTCCCAGAGGAACACGCCGTCCCACCCGCCCTGCTCGGCGGCTCGGGCGAGATCGACGAGGGCGTGTGGATGCCCGAAGGTGCCCAGGGGCGGGATTGACAGGCCGTAGCGCATCGACGGAATCCTGAGGTCGGCTGCTCAAGCCTACGGCGCGCCGACGGCGCCGGGGGCGGGCCGGCGCCGTCGGCGTGCGGGGGTCGAGGGGGCCGGGCTCAGGCCTCGGCGGCCTCCTGCTCCTGCTGGGCCTGATGCTCGGCGATCTGGCGGTGGACATCTTGCATGTCGACCGCCTTCACCTGTTCGATGAGGTTCTGGAACACGGGGGCGGGGAGGGCGCCGGCCTGGGAGAAGAGCACCACGTTCTCTCGGAAGACCATGAGGGTCGGGATGGAGCGGACGTTGAAGTACTGCGCCAGCTCCGGCTGGTCCTCGGTGTCCACCTTGCCGAACACGATGTCGGCGTGCTCGTTCGACGCCTCCTCGAAGGTGGGGGCGAACATCTTGCATGGGCCGCACCAGTCGGCCCAGAAGTCGACGATCACCATGTCGTTGTTGATGATGGTCTCTTCGAAGTTCTCTTTGGTGAGCTGTACGGTCGGCATGGGATCCTTCCCGTTCGGTTGTCCCGCCCATCGCACCGGACGGGGTGCGTCTCACCGTGCAACGCGATACCCCCAGGGGTGTATTCCCGGAATGGCTTCGAGAGACCGACGGGCGGAGTATTCTGTCACTGTGACGTATTCATCGGATCACGCAGTCTGTGCGTGGTGTGGGGCGCGCTTCGGGGTCGGAGAGGGCCCGGGCCGCCCGCGCCGCTACTGCAGGCGCAGCCATCGCCAGCGGGCCTTCGAAGCCCGGCGTCTCGCTCAACGAATGGGGCTGGACTCGGGGGAAGCCCTGGTGCCGGTCGACAAGCTGGTCGGGCTGCGGGACCGCCTCTACGTGCTCGAGGCGGCCCTCGACGACGTGGAGCAGGACCTGAGGGGCCGGCCGCCCGTCGAGGAGTACCGCGCCGCCTTCCGCCACCTCTATGCGGCGGCCGCCCAACTGCGCGGAGCCGTGGTCGAACCGATCGCGCTGCTCGAGGCCGGCACCGAGTGAGCAATGCGTCACAGTGACGTATTACTCGGTTGGGGAGACTGCCGGCGGGCGAGGGGTCGGTCCTGGCGACTCGCCCATCGGGATGCGAGGCTTGCGTCATGGACCGTGGTATCTGGCGAATCTGGTTGATCGTGGCGGCCGCCGGGGTGGCCGTCTTCGGGCTGGCAATGGTGCTCGCACCGGCGGTTCCCGAGCGGCTCTTCACGTGGATGCTCTTCGGTGACGGCTTCCCGGCGGCCTTCGGCGGCGTCGAGGTCGACTACGTGCGCTTCGTCACCGGGGTCCTCGGCGCGGTGATGGTGGGTTGGGCGGTGCTCATCCTCGTCGTGGCGGCGGGCCCGCTGCGGCACGGCGAGCCGTGGGCGTGGAGTGCGCTGGTCGGCTCGCTGGCGGTGTGGTACGTGCTCGACTCGGGGCTCTCGGTGGCGGCAGGGTACGGCGAGAACGCGGTGCTCAACACGCTGATCGCGGCCGGGTTCGTGCCGGGACTCGCCGGGACCCGTCCCAGGTCCCCTCGCAGGGATGTCCCATAATCCACGTTATGTCAAGTACGCAGGGATGAGCATCGGAACCGGCACATCCGAACCAACCCCCCGCCACTCGCGGCGCGGCGTCGCTCACAGCGAAGTAGCGGCTTATGTCAAGTACGCAGGGAT
>CAYXHU010000354.1:0-2827 GCA_964464675.1 uncultured Acidimicrobiia bacterium | reverse complement strand
CCTCGGCCGGAGCGGCTTCCTGCTCCTCGGCCGGGGCGGCCGGGAACTTCTCGACCAGCTGCTGCAGGGCTGTGGCCAGCCCGCGCGGCAGTGCGCCGAGCAGCCCGGCCATCCTCTGCAGCGGCGCGGTGAATGCGCCGCCGATCCTGGCGAGCAGGACATCGCGCGGCTCGAGGTCGGCCAGTTCGGCGACCCGCTCCGGAGGGAGCATCTCCCCGGACAGCAACGCGCCCTTGATGACGAGGCTGGGGTGGTCGGCGGCGAAGTCGCGCAGCGCCTTGGCGGTGGTGGCCGCGTCGCTGTGAGCGAACGCCAACCCCGTCGGACCGAGGAGCAGCGAGACGAGCTCGTCATGGCCGAGCTCCTCGGCGGCGCGGCGAGCCAGGGTCATCTTCACGACCTTGAACTCGCCGTCCACGGCGCGCAGTCCTCGGCGAAGCTGCTGCTGCGCCTTGACCGACAGACCGGAGTACTCGGCGACGAACACCGCCGAGGCACTCTCCAGCCGTTCCTTGATATCGGCGACCGCCTGGACCTTCTCGGGCCTGGGCATAGCCTTCTCCCTTTGTCGTACGTGCGGGACGTGCCCGCGCCCGCCGGCCGCCTCAGGGCAACAAAACGGGCTCCCGAACCGAATCACGCAGGAGCCCCATCGAAGGTGCGAACCTGCGCCGGCGGCCAGTGGCCTTATCCCTCGCGGGACCTGCGGTCTTCGGCTCGGTTGGTTGTCGGTGCCGCAGCGTAGCCATCCGGCCGCAGCCCGGCAAGACCGGCGGTGGACAGGACCGCCCGCAACGCGCGAGGATGGGTGCTACCGGGGGGATCCGCCGGGCCGGGAGACGTTCCACCAGCGTCTCTCCCGGAGTGAGGACCCCGTCGGCGGAGCGGCCGGCCCCTACCCCGGCCCCGTCGGCGACGGTGGCCTCGACGGCTCCCTGGCCCGCCGTCGGGCCGTATCCGGAGGTCCGGCTCCAGGGCCCCGGGTCCCCCCGCCTCTCATCGAGCGCGTACTACCGCACCCGTTCCAGGATGTCGTCGATCGCGCCGACGTCCACCTTCACCCCAACACCCATCGTCGAGGACACGGTGAGCCTGCGCAGGTAGCGGCCCTTGGCCGCTGCAGGGCGCACCCGGAGCAGCTCGTCGGCGGCCGCAGCGAGGTTCGTCAGCAACGCCTGTTCGTCGAAGGAGACCTTGCCGATCACCACATGGACGTTCCCGTACCGGTCGTTGCGGTATTCGACCCGCCCTGCCTTGAACTCGGCGACGGCGCTCGCCACGTCCTGGGTCACTGTGCCCGCCTTCGGGTTCGGCATCAAGCCACGCGGTCCGAGCATTCGGCCGAGCTTGCCCACCTCGCTCATCATGGAGGGGATCGCCAGGGTCACGTCCCAGTCCAGCGGCCGGGATCCTGCCGAGATCTCTGCGGCGAGATCGGCGCCGCCCACCACGTCTGCCCCGGCTTCCTCTGCACCGCGGGCCTCGTCGCCGTCGGCGAATACCAGGACCTTGACGTCCTTTCCGGTCCCGTTGGGCAGCGAGATGGTGCCGCGCACCGCCTGGTCCGCCTGCCGCGCATCGATGCCGAGGCCGAAGGCGGCCTCCACGGTCTCGTCGAAGTTCGCCGAGGCCAGGCCCTTCACCAGAGCCAGCGCCTCGTTCGGGGAATACACCGCCTGCCGGTCGTAGCGGCTCTCGGCGTCACGTCGCTTCTTGCTCATCTGTTCTCCTGTGGTCCATGCGGCCCGCTCGGGCCTCCCACCGGGCGGCGCCTTCGGGCGCCCCCGCCGTGCTTCACCCTTCGACGAGGATCCCCATCGATCGGGCGGTGCCCTCGACGATCTTCATCGCCGCCTCGACGTCGTTGGCGTTGAGGTCGGGCATCTTCGTCTCGGCGATCTGCCGGACCTGGTCCCGCGTCACCGTGCCCACCTTGGTGGTGTGCGGCTCGGACGAACCCTTCTCGACGCGAGCCGCCTGGCGCAACATCACGGCCGCCGGCGGCGTCTTCGTGACGAACGTGAAGGAACGATCCTCGTAGATCGTGATCTCCACCGGGATGATCGTCCCAACCTGCGATTCCGTCGCCGCGTTGTAGGCCTTGACGAAGTCCATGATGTTCACGCCGTGCTGACCGAGGGCCGGCCCGACCGGAGGGGCGGGGCTGGCCTGACCTGCAGGGATCTGCAGCTTGAGCAGCGCAGCGACTCTCTTGCGACCCATGTGAGGAACCTCTTTGGAACTAGAACTTCTGGATCTGTTCGAAACTCAACTCGACCGGGGTCTCCCGGCCGAAGATGTCCACGAGGACGCGCACCTTCGACTGATCCAGGTTGATGTCCTCGATGACGCCGTTGAAGTCGGCGAAGGGCCCGTCGATGACCCGCACCGTCTCCCCGACCTCCCAGTCGGGCTTGAAGCGGGGCGCCTTCTTCTCCTCGTCCTTGCGGACTCCGAGGATGCGCTCCACCTCTCGCCGGGACAGCGGCGTCGGCTTGTTGGCCGATCCCACGAACCCGGTGACGCCGGGGGTGTTGCGAACCACGGACCACGAGTCGTCGGTCATGTACATCCGGACGAGCAGGTACCCGGGGAACTGCTTCTTCGGGACGGTGACCTTGCGGCCGCTCTTGATCTCGACGACGTCCTCCATGGGGATCACGATGTCGAAGATCGAGTCCTCCATGTGCATCGACTTGATGCGGGTGCCGAGGTTCGCCTTCACCTTGTTCTCGTACCCGGAGTACGAGTGGATGACGTACCACGACCCCGGCAGGTCGTACGGGCTCTGCGGGGGAGGGGACTCGCGCGGCTCCTCGGGGGCCCC
>CAYXHU010000353.1:0-2828 GCA_964464675.1 uncultured Acidimicrobiia bacterium | reverse complement strand
TGGATCCTCAGCACGATCGCCAGCACCGGCCAGCTCAACCGGATGACCCAGTTCAAGGACAAGGCCGACAAGGCGGGCTCCAATCTCGGCCTGTACGCCTACCCGGTGCTCATGGCAGCCGACATCCTCCTGTACCGCGCTCACGCCGTCCCGGTCGGCGAAGACCAGAAGCAGCATCTCGAGCTCACCCGAGACCTCGCCGAGCGGTTCAACCACCGGTTCGGGGAGGAGTTCCCGATTCCCGAGCCGATCATCCCCGAGCGCGGAGCCCGGATCATGTCGCTGCAGGATCCCTCGGCGAAGATGTCCAAGTCGGAGCCCAACCCCGAGAGCAGGGTGCTCGTGCTCGACGATCCGGACACGATCCGTCACCGGATCAAGCGGGCGGTGACCGACTCGGGCACCGACGTCCGCTACGACTGGGAGACCAAGCCGGGGGTGTCGAATCTCATCGAGATCGTGTCGCTGTTCTCCGATGCCCCGGTCGAGTCGATCGAAGCCGAGTACGGGTCCAGCGGGTATGGACGCTTCAAGGAGGTCGTGGCCGAGGCGGTCGTCGAGGGATTGGCTCCGATCAGGAGGGCCTACCGGGAGATCGACGACGCCGAGGTCGACCGGCTGATGCAGAAGGGTGCGCTGGACGCCCGTACCAGGGCGGAGCGCTACCAGCAGGCGGTGCGGAAGCGGGTGGGCCTCTCCGGGTAGGGGGCTCAGCGGATAGGAAGCGGGCTTTGCCCGCGTTCTTGGTCTGTTCCGGCCGAAGAGCTGCGCCTTCGGCCGGGAGTCGGGCGGATGGGGCTCGCTGCGCTCGCCCAATCCGCGCGGCCTCTGAGGCACCCGGGCGCGCTGGTACGCTGCGGCGATCGTCCACCGGGAGGCTCCGTGGAGATCGAGATCGGCATCGGCAAGTCCGGGAGGCGGGCCTGGGGGTTCGACGACATCGCCGTCGTTCCCAGCCGGAGGACCCGCGATCCCGACGACGTCGACATCTCCTGGGAGATCGACGCGTACCACTTCGACCTGCCGATGATGGCGGCAGGCATGGACTCGGGGGTCTCCCCGGCCACGGCGGTGACGATCGGCAGGCTCGGCGGCCTCGGCGTGCTCAACCTGGAGGGGTTGTGGACCAGGTACGAGGACCCCGACCCGTTCTTCGAGGAGGTCGCCGCCCTCGACACCGCCGTCGCCACCCGCCGGATGCAGGAGGTCTACGCCGCCCCCGTCCAACCCGACCTGATCGGCCGGCGAATCGCCGAGATGAAGGAGGCGGGGATCGTCACCGCCGCCAGCCTCACTCCGCAGCGGGTGCGCGATTTCGCGGCCCTCACCGTGGCGGCCGGCTTGGACATCCTCGTGGTGCAGGGCACCGTGGTGTCGGCCGAGCACGTCTCCTCACGCAGCGAGCCGCTCAACCTGAAGGAGTTCATCGCCGGCTTCGAGTTGCCGGTGATCGTCGGCGGGTGTGCCTCGTACTCGACGGCGCTGCACCTGATGCGCACCGGGGCGGTCGGCGTGTTGGTCGGAGTGGGCCCGGGGGCGGCCTGCACCACGCGGGGCGTCCTCGGCGTGGGAGTCCCTCAGGCCACCGCGATCGCCGACGCCGCAGGCGCCCGGATCCGCTACCTGGACGAGACCGGCCGGTACGTGCACGTGATCGCCGACGGCGGCATGCGCACCGGCGGCGACATCGCCAAAGCGATCGCCTGCGGGGCGGACGCCGTGATGCTCGGCTCGCCGATCGCCGCGGCCGCGGAGGCGCCCGGCCGCGGCCAGCATTGGGGCATGGCGACGTTCCACCCGTCGCTGCCCCGCGGGGCGCGGGTCGGGGTGGGGACGCTGGGCACCCTCGAGGAGATCCTGCTCGGGCCGGCCCACGAGAACGACGGGAGGCGGAATCTCTTCGGGGCGCTGCGGGTCTCGATGGCCACGACCGGGTATGCCGACGTGAAGGAGTTCCAGAAGGCCGAGGTGATGGTGGCACCCGCCATCGTCAGCGAAGGCAAGGCGCTGCAGCGCGCCCAGCGCATCGGCATGGGCTGATGCACGAACGCATCCTCGTCGTGGACTTCGGCGCTCAGTACGCCCAGCTGATCGCCAGGCGGGTGCGCGAGGCGCACGTGTTCTCGGAGATCGTCCCTCGGGAGATCGGCGCTGCCGAGGTCGCCGATCGTGCTCCCGTCGGCATCATCCTGTCGGGAGGTCCGGCGTCCGTGTACGCCGAGGACGCCTACGCCCTCGACCCGGACATCCTCGACTTGGGGATCCCAATCCTGGGCATCTGCTACGGGCACCAGGTGCTGGCTCATGCCCTGGGAGGGGAGGTCGCCCGGACGGGAACCGCCGAGTTCGGGCGCACCGATCTCGAGGCGTCGGGAGACTCGATCCTCTTCTCCGATCTCCCCGAGCGCCAGCAGGTGTGGATGAGCCATCGTGACGCTGTCGTGTCGGCGCCTCCCGGATTCCGAGTGGTGGCCGCCACTTCGGGATCCCCGGTGGCCGCCATGGAGGATCCGGACCGGGGGCTGTGCGGAGTCCAGTTCCATCCGGAGGTGGCCCATACCGAACGCGGCATGGACGTGCTCAAGCGATTCCTGTACCAGGTGTGCGGGGCGCGGCCCACCTGGACCCACCACTCGATCATCGAAGGCTCCGTCGCGGCGATCCGCGAAGAGGTGGGAGCGGCGCGGGCGATCTGCGGGCTGTCGGGTGGTGTGGACTCGTCGGTGGCCGCGGCGCTCGCCCAGACGGCGATCGGGGACCGGCTCACCTGCGTGTTCATCGACCACGGGCTGCTGCGGCTCGGTGAGGCCGAGCAGGTGGTGGAGACG
>CAYXHU010000352.1:0-2831 GCA_964464675.1 uncultured Acidimicrobiia bacterium | reverse complement strand
GCAGGGGCGGAGGGACTCGAACCCCCAACCGCTGGTTTTGGAGACCAGTGCTCTGCCAGTTGAGCTACGCCCCTCGGTGTCATGCCCGAAAGGGCACGCCGACCACAGCCTCGCAGTGGTCGGGCGGCCGGCATTGTACCGCAGTGCCATGGCCTGGGCGCAAGCCGGGACCGCAGAGCGGGCGACCTCCCGCTCAGTCCGCGGAGCGAAACTCGGTACGAAACCGGAAACCCGGGCCCAACAGGAAGCTCCGCCAAGCTGAGCACTGACTCAGCCTGCGGCCCGCTGGCGCCGCAGCACCAGGCCCCCGGCGATCGCCGCGGCGGCCACCGCCGTTCCCGCCACCGCCTTGGCGGCGGTGCGCACCCGGGAGCCGCGTGCCGCGCCGGCCTGCGGGCCCAGATCGGCCATGACGGCGGCGTGCAGTCCGGGCGGTGCCTCCAGCACTTCGTCGCGCAGCGCAGCGAGGTCCCGCAGCAGCCCGCGCATCCGCACCATCTCGGCCTGGCAACGCAGGCAGCCGGCCCGATGCCTCCGGATCATCCGCGGCGCCGTCACGTCTTCGGGGAGCCAACCCGCCACCGAGCAGATCCCGGCCATCACATCCCCCCTTCCGTGAGCAGCTCGCGCACCCGCTTGCGCGCCCGGTGCAGCCGCACCTTCGCCGCGGTCCCCGAGATCGCGAGCGCGGCCGAAACCTCGTCGTTGCCCCACCCGTAGACGTCGCGTAGCACCAGCACGGTCCGCTGTCCCGGCGTGAGCCGTGCGATCGCCGCCCGCAGCGCAGCACGCACGTCGACCATCTCTCCGGCCTGCTCCGGGGTGGTCCCGCCATCGGCCACGCCGGTGTCCACGAGAGCGTCGTCGAGAGGGCGGGCCTCGTGGCGCAGTGCCCGCTTGCGCTGGGTCCACGCGGTGTTCACGGTGATCCTGTGCAGCCAGGTTGCGAACGAGGCGTCACCCCGGAATCCCGCCATCGACCGCCAGGCGCGGATCAGCGCCTCCTGGGTCACGTCGGGAGCCAGGTCTGGTCCGACCAGTCGGTAAGCCAGCGTGTACACCGCGTCCTGATGCCTCCAGATCAACTCTCCGAACGCATCCCGGTCCCCGGCTCGGGCCTGCGAGACGAGTTCGGTCTCGTCGCGTTGGACCTCTCCGGCGGTCATGCGGTTACCCGCACGCCGGCCGTCGCCACGGTGACCTGCTCCGCGACCACGGCCACGGCCAGGTCTGCTCCGGAGGCGTCGCGGCCGGTGACTCGGCCCGTGACGAGAGCCGGAGCCGCAGGGCGCAGCGGGCGCCGGAAACGGATGCGCATCTCCCGGAGCGGGTCGGGGCCGGGAGCGTGCCGGCCGGCCGCCACGGCCAGCCATCCCGCCATGAGCAGCCCGTGCACCACTACCCCGGGGAGGCCGGCAGCCAGGGCGGCCCCGTGATCCCAGTGGATCGGGTTGAGGTCGCCACTCGCCGCCGCGTAGCGAACCAGGTCGGAGCGGCTGGCCGACACCTGGAGGGGTGGAAGCTCGGAGCCCGGCTCCGGCAGGGGAGCGGGTGCCGGCACGTCCACCGGGCCGCGCTGCTCGATCGGGGGCTCGGGCTCCTCGGCGGCCGCAGCCGCGGGCTCCGGCGACATCAGGAAGGTGCACGAGGCCTCCAGCCACGGCCCGTCCCGGCCGGCGGCGGCGACATCGAAGGTCACCAGGTGCGTGGACCCCCTCGAGCGCACTCCGGCGATCGTCCCGGTCACTTCGACGGGCTCGCCGAACGGCAGGGACCGGCTCCATGCGAACACCTGGTCGGTGTGCAACAGCGACCGGGTGGCGCCGGCCACGTCCTCGAGGAATGCAGGCGCCGCGGCGAACAGCATCGCCGCGGCGTACGCAGGAGGCACATGGGAATGCCAGCGACCCGGTTCGTCGCCGACGGCCGATACGAATCTCGCCACCGAAGTCCCGCACGTGTCGGCGGGAAACGGCCCGTAGTGCCGGCCGGCGACGCCGGGGAGGGTCATCTCGAGCCGAGCGTCCGGGTCACCTCGTCTCCCGGTGCGCCGTGTGCTCACGACACCACCGGCAGTACTTCTTCAGCTCGAGACGCTCCCGGGTATTCGCCTTGTTCTTCGTAGTGACGTAGTTGCGGCGCTTGCACACCTCGCAGGCGAGGGTGATCGGTGGCCGCTTGTCGGAAGGCATATCTGAGTCTCCGTCCCCTGTGGCGACTGCGCCGGCCGCCCGCTGCGGGCGGCCGGCGAGCCGTTGGCCGGATGGCCGGTTACTTGATGATCTTCGTGACCCGGCCGGCGCCCACGGTGCGCCCGCCCTCGCGGATGGCGAACCGCAGGCCCTCGTCCATGGCGATCGGGGCGATGAGCGTCACGTTCATCGCGGTGTTGTCGCCGGGCATCACCATCTCGGTGCCCTCGGGGAGCGACACCGCGCCGGTCACGTCGGTCGTGCGGAAGTAGAACTGGGGGCGGTACCCGTCGAAGAACGGGTTGTGCCGGCCTCCCTCGTCCTTGGTCAGCACGTACACCTGGGCCTCGAACTCGGTGTGCGGGGTGATGGACCCGGGGACGACCACGACCTGGCCGCGCTCCACGTCGTTCTTGCCGATGCCGCGCAGCAACAGCCCGACGTTGTCGCCCGCCTGGGCCTCGTCGAGGAGCTTGCGGAACATCTCGACCCCGGTGACCGTGGTCTTCTGGGTGTCGCGCAGGCCGACGATCTCGACCTCCGTGCCGACCCGCAGGGTTCCCTGCTCAACCCGCCCGGTCACCACGGTGCCGCGGCCGGTGATCGAGAAGACGTCCTCGACCGACATCAGGAACGGCT
>CAYXHU010000351.1:0-2832 GCA_964464675.1 uncultured Acidimicrobiia bacterium | reverse complement strand
CGGCCTCGGCGAAGATCGGAGCCCCGGTCACCCCTTATCGAATCGGCCGTCCGTTGAGCTGCATGCCCTCCTTCTCGGCCGGCTTGGAGAACTTCACGAACGTGCGGGTGTCGTCGCGGGGCCAGAGGTTGACGGAGAAACTGCCGCTCTCGGCGACCAGCCGGTGGGTCAGGGCCTTGACGTCGACCGAGATCGCAACGAGCACCGGCTCCATGGCGACCTGGGTGACCCAGCTGGTGGTCATCCCGTTCCATTCGTCGCCGGATCGGGCGCCGACCAGGCACAGGACGTTGGGGATCTTCCAGAGGACCTTGTTGAGCACCTCGTCGGGAATGTGCCGCTCCACCGGACCTCCTCCTCGCCGGACGATCGCCGAGCGTACCCGGGCCGTTGCGGATAGTCTGACGCCGTGCGGATGCTGATCGCCACGGCGGGGGTCCTGAGTCCGGACCCGGTCGCCCGGGTCGCCGAGCGGCTCGCCGGCGAAGACGGGGACGTGATCGTGATCACCGTCATCCAGGTGCCCCGCAGCTTCCTCGAGACCATCCGCTCCGAGCAGTGGCATCCGCTGAGCGACGCCACCCCGGAGTGGACCAGTGAAGAGGACGCCATGATCGCCCGCTACGTCGAAGAGCGGGGCCACCGCCTCACCGAGCCGATGCTGAGTGCGCTCCGGGTGAGAGGGATGGAGCCGCGGGTCCGCTACCTCGAGGGAGAAGACCCTGCCGAGCGGATCCTCGTGGCCGCCGAGGAGCTGGGAGCGGAGCTGATCGTGATCGGGGCCACCAAGGAGCTGTTCGAGGAATGGGAGAGCGTCTCGGCCCGCGTCCTCCGGGACACGACGCTCCCGGTCCTCGTCGTACCGAACCCGCCGCGCGGCAACGAGGCCGACACCGAGGACGAATGAGCGTCTACCGCACGCCCGACGACCACTTCGACGGGCTGCCGGGGTTCGACTTCGAGGTGCACTGGACCGAGTGGCGCGGGCTTCGGCTCGCCCATCTCGACGAGGGGGACGGTCCACCGGTCGTCCTCTTCCATGGGGAACCGACCTGGTCCTTCCTCTACCGGAAGATGATCCCGGTGCTGGTGGCGGCCGGCTATCGGGTCGTCGTCCCCGACCTCCCCGGATTCGGGCGATCCGACAAGCCGACAGATTCGGCGTTCTACACCTACGACACCCTGACGGAGGCTGCCGCCGGCGTGCTCGAGCACGTCGGAGTCGGGGACGCCACCGCGGTGGTGCAGGACTGGGGAGGGCCGATCGGGCTGCGGGTGGTCGTCGACGCACCACAGCGGTTCTCGCGGATCTGCATCCTCAACACGTGGCTTCCCGGCGGCGGCGAGGCCCTCTCGCCCGGCTTCCTCGCCTGGCGATCGTTCGTCGAGCGAACGCCGGATCTCCCCATCGGCAAGCTCATGGCCAACGCCGCCGTCCGTGCCTGGCCCGACGAAGTGATCGCCGGCTACGAGGCGCCCTTCCCGGTGCGCGACGCGAAGGCCGGGGCCGCCCGGCTGCCGCTGATCGTCCCCCTGCAGGCCACCGATCCGGGGGCCGCCGAGATGCGACGCGTCAGGACGGCACTGAAGGGCTGGGACGGTCCCGCACAGGTGCTCTTCTCGACCGAAGACCCGATCTTCCCGCCGTCGGCGGGCGAGCGATGGGCGGAGCTGCTCCCCACCGCCGATGGCCTGGAGACCGTCGAGCGCGCCGGCCACTTCCTGCAGGAGGACGCCGGCGAAGAGGTGGCAGCCGGGATCGTCGCGTTCCTCGACCGGACGGGCTAGCGGCGCGAGTCATGGACGGCTCGCCAGCCACTCCTTCAGGATCCCGAGGGCCGGGCCGGTGAACCGGGAAGGCTCGTCGAGCAGCCGGCGCAGCTCGTCGAGGTCGTACCAGCGCGGATCGCGCGTCTCCCCGTCCTGCCCGACCGGCGTGCCCGACGCCACGCACAGAAAGGCCAGGTGCAGCGCCGGGTAGGCGCCGTCGACACCCACCGTGACGGCGACGGGCCGAACCACCTGGAACGGCCGTTCCGGATCCGCTCGAACGGTGTCCGACGGCCGGCCGAGCACCTCCTGGACGATCAGTCCCGTCTCCTCCGACACCTCGCGGCGCAGCGCCGTCTCGGCGGCCTCACCGGCCCGCCAGCGGCCGCCGGGCAGCTCCAGCCGTCCCCTGACCGCCTCACCGGGCTTGTCCCGCCGCTGGAGGAGCACCGCGGTCGCGTCCCGATCGGGGACCACCAGCGCGGCCACGTTCGGGACCACGAGGGCTTCACCCGCCAGCTCGGCGACCGGCATCTCGATCCAGCCACCGTCCACCCGAACTCGATGGTGCGCGCTCACCCGTCCAACTCCACGACGAGCTCCTCTCCACAGAACCCCGCGACCGAGTCCCTCGCCCGGACGGTGACCTCACCGGTCCCTGCGGGCACCTCGACACCGCTCAGCGATCGTGTGAAGGGCTGCTCGTCCACGTGAGGGTGGGAGAGCTCCCGAATCCCCAGCACCGTGCCGTCGGATCCGATCACCTCCCAGGCATCCGCGTACTTCTCCCATCCCGTGTCGGCAGAACGGACGGTGACCGAGAACGTCCAGGCCCCCGATACCCCCGGCTCGGCCGTCGCGGCGATCACGTCGGCGCAGCCGCCGGTCGCGGGAGGATCGGCGGCGGTGGCACAGCCGGCGAGCGAGCAGACCACGAGGAGGCTCCCGAGTACCCGCATCGGCCGCCAAGGTAGCCGTCCCCCGATTCCACGGCGTAGCATCGGAGGCATGACCGAGTTCACGGTCCACGTAGCGAATCGACCCGGCATGCTGGCGGCGCTG
>CAYXHU010000350.1:0-2838 GCA_964464675.1 uncultured Acidimicrobiia bacterium | reverse complement strand
TAGTAGGGTAGTGGTGCAATGTAGTAGTATCGGTCGGTGGCCGAAGTCTTCTTGAGCCCTGAGATCGCCCTGCCTCAATACGAACGTTTGAGGGAAGACCCTCGGAGGCGCAAGGTGCTTGATCTCATCGACGAGATCCTGGATGCCCTCGAAGAGGACCCCGGCCAGGCGTGGTTGCGCGCTCACAGATTCCAGGACCCACCGTTGTGGTGTGTCACCTTTGACGCCTCCGGAGAAGCCTGGGCCATCCTGTGGTCGATGGACGATAACGATGACGACCGGGTCCTGGTGGACTACATCGGTTCAGCAAGCTTCGCGTGAGGCAGACGTCCCTGGGGTGCCGACTCTTAAGCACATACCTCCTGAGGTCAGCCTGTGACGGTGACCTCGGCGCCCAGATTGAAGATGGCGATCTCCCCTGTCGGGCCGACGCACCCTCTGGCTGCGTCGTTCACCTCCTGGCCTGTCATGTGGGTGACCGAAGGCATGTATCCGCCATCCCCGAGAACGGACATGCCCAGCTCGACGATCTCGCCATCGGTCAAGAGGACTGCGGGGGGATCGGGCTGCCACGAGGTGCCGGCGGGCCACACGATGGAGTAACGCACTCCTCCGAGCTCGAGCATTAGGCATCCTCTGTCGTCGAGGATGATCGTTCCCATGACCCGGGCGGACATGCCCACCCGTTCACCCGGCGGCGGCGGCGGCGAAGTGAAGACGGGGCCGTCGATCCGACCTACAGCGAGTACGCCGTCGAGAGGTTCGCTTGTTGACGACGTGTTGGACGTCGGGGTCGTGGGAGCCGCAGCGGTCGAGGTTCCGGAGTCGTCGCCGCATGCTGCGATCAGCAAGGCGGCGGCGATGATGAGCCAGAGAGGTCTGGGCACGTCGCTCCTGTCATGCTTCGGGGCTTCCCCATTTGGACGATTTGAGGGTGGGTTCGGTTCCGATGCCACCGACTGAAGGTTGATCCGTCTGGGGTGCCGATTCTTAAGCACATACCCCGCGGCCTACGACGGCCTACGCCGTTTGCGTTTGGTCGTCGTGCCACGGAGAAGAATCTCAGCGGCCCGCGCAGCCGCCTCATCCGGCACGCGCACTTCGACACCGTTGGAGAACGCGAGTTCAGGGCCAGTCCCTCCCGCGTCGTCGGCTGCGACGAAGACCTCGATCCCGTGACCGCGAAGGATCGCGCCGACGAGTTCGGCATCCGGTCGGCTGTAGGCGGTATGTACGACGATCCAGGTCACAGCGGAACCTCCGGGGACATCATCCGCCTCCATGCAGCCAGGCGCAACTGAGGACCCCCGACGTCAGACTGAACCTTCTACGCCGTGGAGCTTCGTTCCGTCACCCATAGACGATCCACCACGAGACAGATGCCAACCCGACAGGATTCCGGCCGGACTGCACGCAGCCACCCAGACACCGCCCGGCCCGGACTCGCCGAGACCTCGGCCGCCCAGCGCATCGCGGGGATCGCGGAACCGATTCCCACCTTCGGCATCGTGGTCGAACCAGTGAACCCGGACACCGTCGAGCGCCGCCGCATGGAGCAAGTCCTTGGCCGGTTCCGGGCGGCCGATCTCGTTCGGAGCACGAGTTGCCGATCGGTGAGCAGCAGGAAAGTAGTGCCCCAGCCGGGGAAGCCGCCCTCGGGGTCGAGGCCGAGACGCTCGGCGAGTCGCTGCCGCCGGATCGCGCCCACCTCTGGGCCCGAACGGTGGATCATCGGGCCGTCGGACGTCATCACCGCGAATCCCGACGGGATCACGGTCCCGGTGACGACATGGCTGACGGAGCGCTGTCCTGCTCCGGCGTGCCGACCGCGGGGTCTCCGTGGCGTTCACCGAGATGGAGCTCGGACCGGCCTCACGCCGACGGATGCACCTTGGACCGCCGCATCCAGTGCCAGAGCCCGGCGACGAAGTTCCAGCCGGGAACGCGCTCCATGTACTCGCGGTACTCGTCGCCGAACTTGGCGACGTTGCGGGCATCCACCGCCCGGAAGTCGATGCACGCCAGCACGAACGCGGCCACGCCCATGGCGATCACCACCGAGTGTTGGGACACCAACGCGACTGCGACGGCCATCAGCGGCCATGCCACGAACTGGGGGTGGCGAACGATCGCATACAGACCCGTGTCGACCAGGCGGCTCGTCTTGACGTAGCTGTCGCCGCGGGAAACCCCACCATGCCGCTTGAAGTGGATGATCGGCAGCCACCCGAAGACGGCCGCCAGGGCCCACAGGAGGAACCCGACATACCGGAGCCAGGCGATATCGCCGCCGCCGAGCACGAACAGCAGGACGATCTGGCCGATCACGAGCCCGGTCGCCAGCCAGGAAGCGATCCACCTAGGTTCCTTAGCTTCCCCCGTCATCGATCCGACCATACGCCGTCCACGGCGGTGTCACCCCTCCGAGCCTTGCCGGACACCTCGCCGCAGCTGCCCGCCGGCCGGCGCGTCCCGCCCCAGTACCCACGAGACCGGCCCCATGCACCCCCGCCGCCGAGAGGTGCCGCGGCTCGGACCCATGCCGCCTCTCGGAGAGGTCCGGGTTCCGAAGCACTCGCCGGCCGGGCCACCTCGGCGTGCCCGGTCACACTCGCGCTCCACGCGGGAACCGTGGTCCCTGTATCCCTTCGGTGCTCTCGTTCGTCTTGGGGGTGACGATTCAGTAGAGAGGGAGTCTTCGAAATGAAGTTCATCAACGAGGCCGGTTGGGATCGCATTGCCCGCATCGTCCTGGGTGCCGGACTGCTCTACCTCGGATGGGGTGGAGTGGTGGAGGGAGGCTTCGGCACGCTCCTGAAGGTGGTCGGGTTCGTTCCG
>CAYXHU010000349.1:0-2838 GCA_964464675.1 uncultured Acidimicrobiia bacterium | reverse complement strand
GTGCGGGACTTCTCGGCCACCGCCCGCTGCATCGACTGCCGAATCCACCAGGTCGCATACGTGGAGAACTTGAAGCCCTTGCGCCAGTCGAACTTCTCGACCGCGCGGATCAGGCCCAGGTTGCCCTCCTGGACCAGGTCGAGGAGGTCGAGGCCGCGGCCCGTGTAGCGCTTGGCGATCGAGATCACCAGCCGCAGGTTGGAGCGGATGAACTCGGCCTTCGCCTGGTCGGCTTCGTGGATGATGCGGTAGAGGCGGGCTCGGTCGGCGGGGGTGAGGTCGGAGGAGGTGTCGAGGGCACGCTGGGCCTTGCGGCCTCGTTCCATGGATCGTGCCAGGCGAACCTCGTCCTCGGCGCTGAGCAACTCGTGCTCGGCGACCGACTCTAGGTACATGCCGACGCTGTCGGAGAGTGACGGCGCCTCCCGTACCCGTTTGGCCACCTCGTTCCTCCTGACCCGAGGGGAACCGAGCGTATCACGACGCTCCGTGTCCGCGCAACGGCGGCCGGCGCACCCGGTCGTTGGGACCGGTTCCAGTGACGGAAGCGCGATCTCCCACGTCACGGGCATGTTCGAAGGCGCCGAGCGGGCGGCGGACTGCCCCGCGGCGACCACGCAGAGTGGTGGTCCGCTCGGCCTAAGGTGGGGCGATGGATTCGCCGGAACGGCTCGCCGCGGCCGTCGCCGAGTGTCGTCGCTGCCCGCGTCTCGTCGAGTGGCGCGAGAGCGTCGCCGCCACCAAGCGGGCCGCGTTCGGGGACGAGGAGTACTGGGGGCGCCCGGTTCCCGGCTTCGGGGACCCCGGGGCGCGCCTGCTCGTGGTCGGGTTGGCGCCGGCCGCACACGGTGCCAACCGGACCGGGCGCATGTTCACCGGGGACCGATCGGGCGACTGGCTGTACCGGGCCATGCATCGGGCCGGGTTCGCGTCGCAGGCTTCTTCGCGTCGCCGGGGCGACGGGCTCCGGCTGCGGGATGCCTACGTGACGGCCGCAGTGCGGTGTGCCCCGCCGGGGAACAAGCCCACCCCGGCCGAGCGTGAGGCCTGCCGGCCGTGGCTCGAGGCCGAACTCGACCTGCTGGGGCGAGTGGAGGTGATCGTCTGCCTCGGAGGCTTCGCGTTCGACCAACTGCTCCGGGTACTGGCGGGCCGCGGTCTTCCGGTGCCTTCGCCCCGGCCCCGGTTCGGGCACGGCTCGGTGGTCGCCCTCGAAGGCCGGACCGTGCTCGGCTCCTACCACCCGAGCCAGCAGAACACCTTCACGGGGCGCCTCACCGAGGAGATGCTCGACGACGTGTTCGCAGACGCTCGGCTCCGTCTCGGCGACCTTTGAGTTGAATCCCGCAGCGCAATACCATGACCGTCCCCCGGAGAGGACAGTGTGCTCCCACTCGACCACACCACCTTCGCACGCGTGACATCGGGCCGGCCCGAGTGGGCCAGAGAGCGCGCCGACCGCGGGCTGGCTGCGTTCGACGAGTTGGCGATGCCCGACCCGAAGCTGGAGGAGTGGCGGTACGTGGACGTTCCTCCGGGACTCCCCGATCTGGCCGTCGTGGAGGCCCCCGGCACGGCGCTCGAGCCGGACGAATCCATCGAGGGTGCGATCGGCACATTGAGCGGGCGCGCCGTCGTCGTCGACGGCGTGACCGTGTCGGTGGACGCAGACGGCCCCGGCAGCTTCGTCTCGCTCGCCGACGCAGTCGCCCGGGATGTCCCCGGCGTCGAGTCGGCGCTCGCCCGAGGAGTGCCCGCCGGCCTCGACAAGTTCTCGGCGGCCCACCACGCCTTCGGAGGCGACGGCATCTTCGTGCACGTGCCGGGAGGCGCGGCGCTTCGCGAGCCGTACCTCGTGGACCTCCAGGCGATCACGCCCGGCTCCGTCACCTTCCCCAGGGTGACGGTGCTGGCCGAAGACGGCGCTCAGGTCTCGGTCGTGGTGCTGCAGCGATCCCCGGACGGGACGGCGTGCACCGTCGTCCCCCAGTTCGACGTGATCGGCGGGAGCGACGCCTCGGTGTCGGTCACCACGGTGCAGCGCTGGGGCGACGAGACCGTGGCGGTCGCTCACCACCGCATGGTCGGGGGGCGGGATGCCGCCGTGTCGCTCTCGGAGTTCGGGCTCGGGGGAAGCAGCGCCCGCATGCACCTCACCATCGACCTGGAGGGCCGCGGCGCCGACGCCCGGGTACTCGGGTTGTACTTCGGGGAGTCGAGCCAGACGCTCGACTACCGGGCGTTCGTCAACCACCGGGCTCCCAACACGACCTCGGAGATGTTCCTCAAGGGAGCGGTGGCAGACCACTCCCGGTCGGTCTTCACCGGCCTCATCCGGATCGAGCCGGAGGGTCAGAAGACCAACGCCCACCAGACGAACCGGAACCTCGTGCTGTCCGACGGCGCCGAGGCTCACTCGGTTCCCAACCTGGAGATCCTCGCCAACGACGTTCGCTGCGGTCACGGCTCGGCGGTGGGGCCGCTCGACGAGGAGCAGCGCTACTACCTGATGAGCCGCGGCCTGGATCGGGTGCGTGCCGACCGCCTTCAGGTCCTGGGGTTCTTCGAGGACGTGCTCTCGCGATTCCCCTTGCCGGCGCTGGAGGCACCGCTGTCGTCCACGATGCTCGACAAGTACGCCGGCGTGATCTCGCGAGAGGAGGCGTGATGGAGCGCGTCCGGATCACGTCCCTGGACCAGCTACCGGACGGCCGCGGCGTGCGAGTCGACGTCGGTGGTCATCGGATCGCGCTGTTTCGCCTGGCCGACGACGTGTACGCGATCGGGGATCGATGCAGCCACGCCGAGGCGTCCCTGGCCGAGGGCGACGTGTTCGAC
>CAYXHU010000348.1:0-2853 GCA_964464675.1 uncultured Acidimicrobiia bacterium | reverse complement strand
ACGGTGCAGCCGCTCGACGAGGGGTTCACGTCGGAGCCGTCGCCGCTCACCGACACGTCGGCGCCGTCGTTCCGTGTGCTGGCCGAGGCCATCGACGATGTGTTCCCCGGTGCGCTGCCTGCACCGTGGATCCTCATGGGGGCCACCGATTCCCGGTACTACGCCCCGATCGCCGATGCGGTCTTCCGGTTCGCACCGTTCCGGGTCCGGCCCGAGGACATGGGCAGGATCCACGGGACCGGGGAACGGATCCGGGTGGACGATGCCGATGCGGCGGTGCGCTTCTACGAGGTGCTGATCAGGCGGGCGGCGGGGGCGTAGCCGGCCTACCTATTCCTTGCTCCCCCTCGAGGGGAGGTGGCCGTCGCCCCGTTCCTTTCCTTCCTCTCAGGGGGAGGTGCCGCCCGGAGGGCGGCGGAGGGGGTCATGCCTCCCCGGAGCGGCTCGTGGACATCTCCGACAGCCCCGGAGGGGCTCTTGCCCATCTTCTTTCTCCGCCTCCGAGGGGGAGGTGGCGGCGTGCCCCACTCGTCTCCCCCTTCAAGGGGGAGACGAGTCATGGAGGGGCCCCTACTCCTTCAGTAGTGCCCTGGCCATCGACCCGAACGGGTACTCGGGGTCGATGATGGTGAACAGGGCCAGGCCGTTGAGGGCGGCCACCAGCAGTTCGCCTCGCCGATGTGCCTCGGCGCCGGTCATCTCGGGGTGTTCTCGGGCCATGGCGGCGCCGAAGCGCTCCACCCGGCTGTGGTGGTGGCGGAGCACCCGGGCGTGCAGGTGATCGCTGCGCGACCCGCCGCCGACGGCGATCTGGATGTAGATGCGGGCCAGGTCGGGACGATTCTCCATGAAGGCGATGAAGGCCTCGAGGAGTTCGGCGACGGTGTCGGTGCCGGCACGCTCCGGGTCGGGGTCCACCCCTTCGATGGCTTCCCGGACCACGGTGAGCACCACCTGGTCTTTGGAGTCGAACAGGTTGTAGAAGGAGCCGGGCCGGATGCCGGCCCGCTGGCAGATGGCGGCCACGGTGGCCCCGTCGGCGCCGCCTTCGGCGAGCAGTTCCCGGGCGGCGTCGACGATGCGCTGCCGGGTTTCGATCCCCGGCCGGTACCTCGCCATCGCCCCGTCTCTCCTTCAGTCGATTCTTGAGCACATCGACAAATTTGAGTGTACACTCCAGAAAGACCCGGCGCGCGAGGGAGTCATGGAGACCCATTACCGCACCAACCTGCGGGACATCGAATTCAACCTGTTCGACGTGTACAAGATGCACGAGTTCCTGGGCAAGGCCCCGTTCGAGGAGATGGACGAGCCGACCGCCCGGGACATCCTCCGGGAGATCGACCGCCTCTCCAGGGAGGACTTCGCCGCCTCGTTCGTGGAGGGCGACAGGATCGGCGTCAAGCTGGTGGACGGCGAAGTGAAGCTGCCCGAGGGCATCAAGAAGAGCCTCGACGCCATCTACGACGGCGGCTGGGGCCATTTCCTGCTGTCGCCCCGCCTGGGCGGCATCGGCGCCCCGCCGTCGCTGCGCTGGGGCGTCCAGGAACTGCTGGTGGGCGCCAACCCGGCCGCCTACTTCTACGTGTCCGGGGCCCTCATGTCCGAGGTGCTCTCCAAGACCGCCACGCCGGAGCAGTTGGAGCGCTGGGCCCAGCCGATGGTGGACCGCACCTGGGGCGGCACCATGGTGCTCACCGAGGCCGACGCCGGATCCGACGTCGGTGCCGGGCTCACCAAGGCGTTCCACCAGGAAGGCGACGAGTACCACCTGGAGGGCGTGAAGCGCTTCATCACCAGCGGCGACAACGACTACTTCGAGAACATCCTGCACCTGGTGCTGGCCCGCCCCGAGGGCGCCGGACCCGGCACCAAGGGCCTGTCGATGTTCATCGTGCCCAAGTACCTGCTCAACGAGGACGGCTCGATCGGCGAGCGCAACGGCGTCGACGTCACCGTGCTCGAAGACAAGATGGGCATCAAGGCGTCCTCGACCGTGGAGCTCACCTTCGGCACCACCAAGCCCTGCAAGGGCTACCTGGTCGGCAACGTGCACGACGGCATCCGCCAGATGTTCCTGGTGATCGAAGAGGCCCGGATGCTGATCGGCGCCAAGAGTATGGCGACGCTGTCCACCGCCTACCTGAACGCCCTCGAGTACGCCAAGGAGCGCATCCAGGGCCCGGACCTCACCGAGGCCCGCGACCCGGAGGCGCCCCGGGTGGCGATCATCCGCCATCCCGACGTGCGCCGGATGCTCATGGAGCAGAAGGCCTACGCCGAAGGCATGCGAGCGCTGCTGTACTTCACCGCATCGCTGCTCGACAAGGTGCAGCTCGACGAGGACGCCGAAGAGGCCGAGAAGATGGCCGGGGTGCTGCTGCCCTTGGTGAAGGGGTACTCCTCGGAGAAGGCCTACGTGCTGCTCGGCCAGACCCTCCAGGTGCTGGGGGGCTCCGGGTACGTCAAGGACTACCCGATGGAGCAGTACATCCGGGACGTGAAGATCGACTCGCTGTACGAGGGCACCACCGGCATCCAGGCGATGGACCTGCTGTTCCGCCAGATCGCCCGCGACAAGGGCGCGACCTTCTGGAAGCTGCTCGGCATGGTCATGGAGACCGTCAAGGGCGGAGCCGGTGACGACCCGCTCACCCGGGAACGGGGACTGCTCGGGGTGGCCACCGACGACGTCGGCAACCATCTCGGCCCGCTGTTCGGCTATCTGATCGGCTCCCAGATCGAAGCCGACAACATCTACAAGGCCGGCCTCCACGCCAACTGGCTGCTGGACAGCCTTTCCGAGCTGATGATCGGCTGGCAGCTGATCCACCACGCCGAGATCGCCCTGGA
>CAYXHU010000347.1:0-2853 GCA_964464675.1 uncultured Acidimicrobiia bacterium | reverse complement strand
GCTCGACGCCGACGGAGATGCGCACCAGGCCTTCGGTGACCCCGGCGGCACAGTTCTCCTCAGGGGTCGCCTCGGAATGTGTCATCGACGCCGGGTGCTCGGCGAGGGACTCGGTGCTCCCCAGGCTCACCGCGAGCTTCACGAGTTTGAGGGCGTTCAGGAACCGGAACGCCGCCGCTTCGCCGCCGGGCACCTCGAAGGAGATCATCGCGCCGGGGCTGAGGCACTGGCGCTTGTAGAGCTCGTACTGCGGGTGGCCGGCGTCGATGTGCCCCAGGTAGTTGACCCGCTCGACCTTGTCGTGCTCCGCCAGGAAGTCGGCGACCTTCCGAGCCGTCTCTACCTGGCGCTCCACCCGGATCGCCAGGGTCTCCAGGCTGCGCATCAGCAGCCACGCGGTCCACGGGGTGGCGTGGTTGCCGAACACGGTGCGATAGGAGCGGATCGGCTCGATCATCTCGGTCGATCCGAGCGCGGCTCCGGCGATCAGGTCGCTGTGGCCGCCCAGGTACTTCGTTGCCGAGTACAGGACGATGTCGGCGCCGTGCTGCAGGGGATGCTGCGAGACGGGGCCGAGGAACGTGTTGTCCACGGCGACCGGGACCTTGCGGTCCGGCGTCGAGTGGGCGGCGGCGATCCTGGCGCACATGGCGATGTCGATGAGGTCGTTCGTGGGGTTGGCCGGCGTCTCGAGCAGGATCATCGACAGCGTGCCGCCGGCCGCCGCGATGCGCTCACGGAGCTCCTCCTCGGTGGTCGCACAGCCGAACAGGACGACCGTCACGCCGAACTGGGGCATCACCCAGTCGAGCAGGTGGTGGGTGCCGCCGTAGACGGGCTCGCTGGCGGCGAGCACGTCGCCGGGACGGGCGAACGCCAGCACCGCGGTGCTGATGGCGGCCATGCCGCTGTCGAACAGGGCGCAGTCCTCGGCCCGGTCCCACAGGGTGAGGCGGTCCTCGGCGATCTCCATGTCGGGGTTGTTCAGGCGGCTGTAAATGAGGCCTCGCTGCTCACCGGGCCGCAGCTCCCGCCGACCGCCGGCGAGCTCGAAGAATGCCTTGCCGTCCTCCGCCGTCTCGAAGACGAACGTGGACGTCTGGAAGATCGGGCTCTTGAGGGCACCCTCCGACCACTTGGGGAGATACCCATAGGACATCATCAGGGTCTCCGGGTGGAGGGGCGTGCCGTCGATCTCGTCCTTCCACTTCGACATGGCGCCTCCCGGGATCGGCGTTCGGGGTTCGGCGCGGCTGCGGCCTCGCCACCGAGGCTACCCGCGGGCGGGTCCAGGTGGACGGATCCCCCTTGACTCTCCAGTGGCTCGAAGGTCCACACTGGTCGGTGAGCGATCGGAGGTGTGCGTGTTCAGGATCGGCGAGTTCTCCCGCTTCTCGATGGTTCCGGCCTCGGCGCTGCGCTACTACGCGGAGATCGGGCTGCTGGAACCGGCGGCGGTAGACCCGGCCACCGGGTACCGCTACTACACGGCGGACCAGCTGCCGGTCGTGAACCGGATCCTTGCCTTGAAGGACCTGGGGCTCTCGCTCGACGAGGTCTCCTCGATCCTCACCGAATCGCTCGGTCCCGACGAGCTGCGCGGCATGCTGCGGCTCAAGCGGACCGAGATCGGACGCCGGGTCGCCGCCGAGCGCCACCGGCTGGAACGAGTGGAGGCGCGGCTGCGCCTCATCGAACAGGAGGGGCGGATGCCCGAGCAGGAAGTCATCGTCAAGCACGTCGAGCCGGTCCGCGGCTTCGGGATCCGGGAGCGGGTTCCCGGAACGCAGGGGATCTCCCAGTTGATCGGCGACGTCTTCGCCGGGGTGATGGAGCAGGGCCTCGAATTCACCGGGGCCCCGGTCACCGTCTACCACGACCCGGAGTTCACCTCGGAGTCGATCGACGTGGAGATCGTGTGCCCGGTGGCCGAGAGGAGCAGCCCGGTGCGCACCCCGGCGGGACGGGTTCTCGAGGAGCGGGCCCTGCCCGGCGGCGACGCCGCGGTGATCGTCCACGTCGGTCCCTACGACACGATCGGCGAGTCGTACCAGGCGCTGGCGACGTGGGTGGGGGAGCACGGGTTCCGGATCGCCGGGCCTCCGCACGAGATCTACCTCACCGGCCCGGACGAGCCGGGCCCGCCGGTGACCGAGATCAGGATCCCGGTGGCGGCCGCGGAGGCCTGAGGTCGGAGCGGAGCGGGGCGGACCCGGGTCCGCCCCGCGTTCCGCGCCTACTCCTCGTAGTACTCCGTGCCGAGGTGGGTGATGAGGTCCTCCCCCATCCAGTGGCGCAGCGTGTTCTTCAGCTTCGTCAGCTGGATGAACAGATCGTTCTCCGGATACAACGGCGGAGCAACCTGGGGGCTCTTGAAGTAGAACGACAGCCACTCCTGGATGCCCTGCTGGCCGCCGCGGGCCGCCAGGTCGAGGAACAGGGCGAGATCGAGCACGATGGGGGCGGCCAGGATGCTGTCCTTGGCCAGGAAGTCGACCTTGATCTGCATCGGGTAGCCCATCCACCCGAAGATGTCGATGTTGTCCCAGCCTTCCTTGTTGTCTCCACGGGGCGGGTAGTAGTTGATCCGCACCTTGTGGTAGAGCTTCCCGTACAGGTCCGGGTACGTCTCCGGCTGGAGGATCTGCTCGAGCACGCCTAGCTTCGACACCTCCTTGCTCTTGAAGCTCTCCGGGTCGTCGAGGACCTCCCCGTCGCGGTTCCCGAGGATGTTGGTGCTGAACCAACCGTCCACGCCGAGCAGCCGGGCCTTGAAGCCCGGGGCCAGGATCGTCTTGACGAGGGTCTGGCCGGTCTTGAAGTCCTTGCCGGCAATCGGGACCCCGGTGGCCG
>CAYXHU010000346.1:0-2856 GCA_964464675.1 uncultured Acidimicrobiia bacterium | reverse complement strand
CCGCGACCAGCGTGTCGTAGCCGGTCCCCGCGGTGATCGCGGTGATCTCCTGATCGGTGGACGGCGTGTAGGAGAGCCACACCGAGTACCCGAAGCCGTACGCATCGCAGGACGGGATCGGCTCGCCTTGCTGGGTGGTCGCCGACGACGTGTCCCCGCCGCCGTCGAAGGGCAGGCCCGAGATCACCATCGGCGTGGTGTAGTCGTCCCACCCGCTGGAGGGTGGAGGCGGAGGACCGCCTCCGGCCCGGTACGCGGCGACGGTGGCGGCGAACTCGTCGAGCACCCGGGCGTTGTCCTCTGCGGTTGCCGGGTTCGTGCCCGGGACACCGGTGGTGAACCACCGGTCGGCGAAGTTCACCGAGACGTCCGGGTTGGAGAAGTACTTGATCGGCGGGCACTCGTAGTTGGGGCACCCGGCGTAGTACGCCATCACGGTGCGGAAGTGGGGCGGCTCGATGTGCCCGGCGGCGTAGGGGGCATAGGCGCCCGGCCCGGCGTTGCTGCCGCCTGCGAACCGGTCGTGCATGGCCCCCTGGTTGTGCCCGGTCTCGTGGGCGAACGTGTTGTCCCGGCAGTCCACGTTGACCAGGCTGAACGCCCACTCCTCGTAGGCCGGGTTGATCTGATCCGGCGTGTACGCGATGCCGCACACGTCGTCGACGTCGGCGATGAGCACCACGAGGTCGGCGCCGTGGGTGTCCCGCCAGCCGTGCACCTCGTCGAGGAGCGTGTTGTTCGGGCAGTTGTAGCCGCCGTCGGGGCAGCGCAGGTTGAGCAGGTCGGTGCCCGAGTCGTAGGGGTGCTCGTCGTAGTCCACCTCGGCCATGTGCACCAGGCGCATGTCGTGGCCGATGCCGCTGTTGTCGTACGCCTCGTTCGTCCAGGCCACCATGAACCTGACGAGGTCCTCCATGTTGGCCACGCCGCCGGCGCTCGCCCGCGCCCCGTCGGTGTAGGCGACGAGCACGTCGATCTCCCCGCCAACGCGCGGTTCGGTCGCCGCGGACGGGAACGCGGGCGTCCCGAGCAGCCCGGCCGGCACGCGGATCGAGTCGTCCTCTACCTTGAAGGCGGTTCGATCCACCTGGGACACCGTGTGCTCGGCGCCGCCGAGCGGCCGGATCTCGAACTCGCCCCGCTCGGTGACGATGCTGCCGGTCACCCTGTCCCCGCTGACCACGAGCAGCACCTCGCCGTAGCCCTCCACGGCACGCCCCGACCAGGTGAACGCGTCCTTGGCCCGGAAGTCGCGCGGTGAACCGGAAGCGACGACGGTCACGTCGTCGAACAACTCGAACGCCACCACACGCTCCGCACCGGGACGGCCGAGCTCGGCGAGACCCTCGGGAAGCGCCTCCAGCGACTCCCACCGCACCACCATGCGAGGATCCAGGCCCGGCCCGCCGCGGATCGTGTCGGCGGCCGGCGTCACCACCACGATCGGTCCGGCGTCCGCCGAGGGATCCGCCCCCGCCGGCGGTGCCGCCAGCGCCGACGCCGCCATCACCGCCACCACGAGCACGCGCAGCCGCACCATCCCGATCCTTCCTTCGGTCGCCGGGGAATCTACCGGGGCTGGGCGACGGTGTCGATCATCCGGCTACAGCGCCGGCTGGGGCACATCCTCCACGCCCAGCAGGGTCAACAGCGCGGTCACCGCGGCGTCGTGCGCCCGGTCGGCGGTCACCAGCGCCTCGAGGGCCTCGCGCCGCCTCGTCCCGTCGTCGCTGGCCTCGAGCCCGGTGACCAGCCCCGAGGCTGCTTCTGCGAACTCCTCGAGGACGGTCACCGTCAACTGGTAGTCCCTGACGAAGCCGGTGGGCGCCGGGTAGGCGGCCGCGTCCTCCGCCAGGGCTCCGGCTTCGCCGGCGATCCGCACGAACTCGTCGTGAGTCGTCGCGTACGTCGCGGTGCGCTCCTCCCAGAGCGCGTTCGCCGCCTCGGCGTCGGCCCGGATCTCCTCCGCCGAGCTGCGCTGGCCGCGCACGGCCTCGGCCACTTGGAGCAGCTGCGAGGGCACCGTGGTCGTCGTCACCGTCTGCCCGCCGCCGGCGGCCGTGGTGGTCACCGGCACCGTGGTCTCCACGCTCCCGTCACCCGCCGTGGTGCTCGCCGGTGCCGCCTGCGTCTCGGCCGCCCCATCGGGGCGGAGCATGAAGAACCAGACGGCGACCGCCGCACCGCCCAGGACCACGACCAGCGCACCGAGGCGCACCCACTTGGCCCTGGCCCGCTTCCTCGCCCAGGTCGCGTAGGCGTGGTCGGAAGGGAGGTAGCGGTCGGTCTCGGGGCCCGGGAACGCCTCGTCGGTGCCCTCTAGCAGCAGCCGGCTCGCCTCGTGGTACTCCCACTCGGTCATCTGCCCCCGCTCGCGCAGACGGGACAGCTCGGCGAGACGCTCGGCCACTTCTCGGGCCCTCTCGTCGTTCTCCACCTCGGCCTCACGGGATCGCGGAGCCGAGCGTAGGCGATCCGGCGGGTTTCGCGGTGGCACCTGGGTCCGCGGCGCGCCGGACCACCGGCACCGGCTCCGGAGCCGCCCAACTCGGCCATCATGTGACGGTCACCCGATCGACGAGCCATCCGATGTCCGCGACCATCCCTGATCTCAGAGCCCGCCTCGGCGACCTGCCGACCGCCGAGCGGCGGCGCTTTCTGCGCCGCATCGCAGGAGCGGAGCGAATCGGCGACCCGGCCCGGCGCGACCGGGTCGTGGCCCTGCTCGGCAGGGAGATCGAAGCGGCTCGGGCGAGAGCCACCCGGCGGGCCGCTCTGGCTCCCAAGGAGATCACCTACCCGGCCGATCTGCCGATCACCGCCCGGCGCGATGACCTGCTCCAGACCATCCGCGAC
>CAYXHU010000345.1:0-2870 GCA_964464675.1 uncultured Acidimicrobiia bacterium | reverse complement strand
TCCCTCCCCCGGGTAGACGCGCCGCGCCCCTTCGAAGACCAGGTGGCGCAGGTACTCCATCTCCGACCGGAACGCTCCCGGCATGGGGAAGTCCGGAAGGCGGGGAGCTACGAGCTTCAGGTCGAAGGCAAGCGATCTCCCCAGCTCGGCGGCCCGGGTGACCGCGCCGGGGAACCGGGCGAATCGTGCGGCCATCTCCCCGGGGGACTTGAGGTGCCGCTCGTCGGTGGCCGGGGAGAACCCGGCGGCCGCATCGAGATCGCGTCGCCCGCCGATCGCGGCGAGCACCTCGGCCAGGTCGGCCGATGCCGGGTCGCCGTAGTGGACGTTGTTGGTGGCCACGAGCGGCAGCCTGAGGCGGGCCGCCACCCGGGCGAGCAGGTCGTTGCGCGGGTCGTCCTCCGGCATCCGGTGGTGCCACACCTCGACGTGGAGACGGGAGCCGAAGATCTCCCGCAGCGCCGCCGCCGCGGCGACGGCCCCCGCTTCGTCCCACTGCGCCGCCGCCCGGGGCACGGCGCCCTGGTGGCACCCGGTCAACGCGACGATGCCGGAGCGGGCGGCCTCGGCGAGATCGTCGTAGGAGTAGACGGGACGATCCTTCTCCCCCCGGAATTGGGCGCGGGTCACCAGACGTGACAGCGCGGCGTAGCCGGCCGGGTCTGCGGCCAGCAGCACGAGGTGGTCGGTGGGATCCGCGGACACCGGCTTGGGGCCGTGCATCCGCCGGGTCCGGCCGCGGCGCGGTGTCGGTGATTTCGTCGCCTGCGCTGCTACTCCCGCAGGGGGATACCCCCTCCGGTGCCCTTCGGGCACCGCCTCCCCCTCAGGGGGAGGCCCGGCCTGCCCCGACCGTGGAGGTCGGGGCAGGCCGACTTCTACGCCGTAGACGGTGGGCAGGCCGGCTTCGGCGGCGGCGATCCGGAACCGGGCCGCTCCGTAGAAGCCGTCGTGATCGGTGATCGCCAGCGCCTGGTATCCCAAGTCGGCCGCCCGCCGGGCGAGCTCCTCCGGGCACGACGCCCCGTCGAGGAACGAGTAGTTGGAGTGACAGTGCAGCTCGGCGTAGCGCACCGGCTCAGTCTATCGAACGTATGTTCGATAGAGGTCAAGCATGCTCCAAGATGCTTTCATGGGCTCGACTTATGGCGGCCACTGAAGAACTCACCACGAGCGACGCGTCTCGGTGGCGTGAGATCCTCCCCATCGGCAAATCCGTCTTTGGCAGCGTGGAGTTCGCCCGCATTCAGGAGGCACACCGGGGAGCGACGGCACGTCTGCTTGCGGTGACTTCCCGCAACACAACGATCGCCCTGCCGTACTTCGCCCGTCCGGTCGCTGAACTCCCGTTTGCCGACGCCTCCTTCGCCGATCTGTGGGACGCGGCAACACCCGAATATACGGGGCCGCTCCACCCCGGAAGTGCACGAACCAGCGACGTCGGATTCGCTCAGGAGTTCACGATGCACTGCCAGCGCCGAGGGATCATCACGGAGTTCGCCCATCTGCATCCGTGGAACGCCGATCCCCACGCACTTCCGACCGAGCACGTCTTCTTCGACCGAAGGATCGTCTATGCGGACTTGTCGCAGAGCGAGGAGCAACTGTGGCGTGAGTCACTCAAGGCGTCCTGTCGCCGGCACATCAACCGAGCCGTGTCGGAGGGCCTGACCGTCCGCGTAGGAACCAGCGCAGACGATGTAGGAGAACTGCATCGTGTCTACACACTCACGATGGATAGGGTCGAAGCACACCCTCGCTATCGATTCGATCTCGGGTACTTCCGGGCCTTCACAGACGAGATGCCCGACAACGCACACACTCTGATAGCCGAGTACAACGGTCGCGTGGTCGCAGCGATGCTTGTGCTCCACGACGACACCGACAGCTATTTCTACCTCGGTGGAGCAGACCTAGAGTTCGGAAGCCTGCGGCCGTCGAATCTCCTCTACTACGAAGCGATGCTGCGAAGCAAGGCGCTCGGAAAGCTGCGTTTCGTGCTGGGCGGTGGACACCGGCCACAAGATGGAGTCCTCCGATTCAAGGGGACGTTCTCGCCGCTGAGAGCCGACTTCTCAGTGACCCGTCGCATCCACCTGGACGAGGCGTACGCTGCGCTGTGTAGGGGGTGGGCAGCGTTCTACGGCAGGCCAATCACCAAGGCCAGGTTCTTCCCCGCGTACCGGAAGGTGCCGACGGAAGACGCCGCGACACACTCGAATGGGTAGCCCGCAGCCGGTACGCCGCGGAGCGCCAACGCCATGAACGAGCCGGTCATTCCGCCGGACAGAAGCCTGGCCGGAGCCGTGCTCCTAGGTCCGGACCACGCGCATCTCGGAGGCATAGCGGTCGAACCAGTGGGATTCCGGGCCGCGGCCGGCCTGTCCCCGGGCCGGTTCCCCAAGGGATACCCCCACGTCGACCCGAACGAGGACGCCGTCGCCGTATTCACCGACGAGCGCCGATGGCTCCTGGTGGTTGCCGACGGCCACGGCGGGGCGGCGGCAGCCGTGGCGGCCGTGCAGGCAATCGCGGCACGCGCCGGCTCCCTCCTGGCCGCACATCCCGAGGAGGCGGCACGCACTTCCCTGCTCCTCGGAGCGCGGGCGGTCGGCGACGTCCGAGCGAGCAGCGCGCCGTCGAGCGGGACCGCGTTGCTGGTGGCGTCGATCGGGCCCGAAGGCGCCCATCTCACGGGCGCGGGCGACTCGGTGGCATACGTGGTGACCGGACGCCGAGTGACCCGCGTCGACGCCGCCACCCCGTTCGTGGAGCATTCCGGCGACACCGTCCCGGTGATCCGCCGTGTTGCGTTGCGCAGCACGAGCACGTTGGTCCTGGCCACCGACGGCCTCGGCGACTTCCTCGGC
>CAYXHU010000344.1:0-2874 GCA_964464675.1 uncultured Acidimicrobiia bacterium | reverse complement strand
CGCCAACGACAGGTAGAGCCGCTGCCTGGCCCGGGTGATCCCCACGTACGCCAGTCGGCGCTCCTCTTCGAGCTCCGCAGGATCCCCGAGCGAGCGCATGTGGGGGAAGATGCCCTCCCCCAGCCCGGCGAGGAACACCACGGGGAACTCGAGGCCCTTGGCGTTGTGGAGCGTCATGAGCGTCACCGACCCCGAATCCTCCAGCGAGTCGACGTCGGAGACGAGGCTCACCGACTCGAGGAACAGCTCGAGCCGCCGCATGCCGTCCAACTCCTCCCACACTTCGTCCCCGGTGCCGCCCAGCGGGCCCGACTCCTCGAACTCGGAGGCAACCGACAGCAGCTCCTTGAGGTTCTCGATCCGGCCCAGCGACTCGATGGTGCGCTCCGCCTCCAGCTCGGCGATGTACCCGGTCTCGTCGAACACCGCCTGCAGGGCGGCCCTCGGTCCTTCGGCGGCTCGCTCCCGAAGCAGTCCGACCAGGGCGAGGAACTCGGCGATCTGTCGGCGGACGCGCGCCGTCAGCCGCGGGTTGTCCTCCGCCGCCTCGAGGGCACCCATGAACGTCGTGCCCGCCGCCTCCGCCGCCCTCTCGAGATGGCCGATCGTCGTGGCCCCGATGCCCCGCTTCGGGACGTTGACGACCCGCTTCGACGCCACCTCGTCTGCGGGGTTCACGAGCACCCGGAGGTAGCCGAGCACGTCCTTCACCTCACGCCGGTCGTAGAACTTGGGGCCTCCGATCACCTGGTACGGCACGCCGTACCGCACCAGGATCTCCTCGATCACCCGTGCCTGGGCGTGGGTCCGGTAGAACACGGCCACGTCCGAGGGGGCCACCCCGGCTTCCTCGAGCGCCCCCAGCTCCTCTGCGATGAAGGCGGCTTCGTCGTGCTCGTCCTGGGCCCGGTACACGGTGACGGGTTCCCCGGTCCCGAGATCCGTCCAGAGGTGCTTCGGGGTGCGGCCCCCGTTGTGGGAGATGACCCCGTTGGCGGCGTCGAGGATCGTCTGGGTCGAGCGGTAGTTTCGGTCGAGCACGATCACGCGTGAGTCTGCGTAGTCCTTCTCGAACTCGAGGATGTTGCGGATGTCGGCGCCCCGGAACCCGTAGATGCTCTGGTCGCTGTCGCCGACGACGCACACGTTGCGATGCTTGTCGCCCAGCATCCTCACGAGCCGGTACTGGGCGTGGTTGGTGTCCTGGTACTCGTCGACGAGCACGTACCGGAACCTGTCCTGGTAGTGCTCGAGGACTTCCGGGAAGGCGCCGAGCAGCTCCACCGTGACCATGAGCAGATCGTCGAAGTCCATCGCCGAGGCTTCCAGCAGCCGCTGCTGGTAGAGCCGGTACACGTCGGCCACCCGTTCGTGGTACGGGCCCGAGCCCTGGGAAGCGAACGACTCGAAGTCGATCAGTTCGTTCTTGGCGTTGCTGATCGCGGCGCGGATCCCCTTGGGTGGGAACTGCTTCGAGTCGAGATCGAGGTCGCGCACACAGGATTCCACCAGCCGGCGCGCGTCAATGTCGTCGTAGATGCTGAACGAGCTGCGGTACCCGAGCATGGGAGCGTCCCGGCGCAAGATGCGCACGCAGGCACTGTGGAACGTCGAGACCCACATCCCGCGGGACACGCCGCCCACGAGCCGAGCGACCCGCTGCTTCATCTCGTCGGCGGCGCGATTGGTGAAGGTGATCGCCAGGATCGCAAAGGGCGACACCCCGAGGTCCCGAACGAGGTGGGCGACCCGGTACGTGAGCACGCGGGTCTTGCCGGATCCGGCACCGGCCACCACGAGCACCGGGCCGTCGACGGCGGCGACGGCCTCGCGCTGCGCCGGGTTCAGGTCTGCGAACAGCGGGGACTCGGGCACGAGCGCCGAGTATACGAGTGTCGCCGGCATCGAATTCGACGAATGTGATTACGGGATCAGCCGATCATGCGGCCTTCGCAGCGCCAGGCGCTCTCCAGCACGGCGGCGACCGGGCCCGTCAACGTGCGCAAGGTCCGCAGCGCCTGCTCACCGTAGCGATCCGGTTCCTCGCAGACGACCGCCAGGATCCCGAGCACCCGGCCGCGCTCCTGGACCGGCATGACCACGCGGGAACGCCAGTCGGCGACCGCCCCCCGGCCCGGATCGGCTCCGAGTACGACGACCTCGACGTCCTCGCCGGTGAGCGCAGTGCTCGACACCCGGCCCAGTGCCTCGACGGCGACGGACACGAGCTGGCTCACCGAGGCCTCGGACACCGGTCGCGAGACGACGACGCCGATCCGGCGCTGCGACAGCAGGCCCATCGCCGCGACGTCGAACGGGACGAGACACCGCAGGGCCTCCAGGATCCCCTGCATCGCGTCGTCGATGCCCCCGGCCCTGAGTCCGGCAGCGACCATCTCCGCCGACACGGTGGTCTCGAACAGCTTCCGATCCAGCATCTCGCAGGCCCGGGCAAGGGCATCGTAGGGAGTGACGTCGAGGCGTTCGACGCCCCCGGTGAGATCGGCGAGCGCCCGCCGGGCCAGCAGGGAACGCACCCGTTCGAGCACCTCGAAGCCCAGGTCCTCCTTGGTGATGATGGCGTCGGCCCCCGATCGCTCCGCCCAGAACCGATCCGGCTGGTCCAGTTCCGACGTCAGCACGATCACCGGCACGCTCACGGTCGCCGGGTCCTCCTTGATCATCCGGCACAGCACCCAGCCGCCCAGCCGGGGCAGGTGGAGGTCGAGGACCACCAGATCCGGGCCGTCGCGGTAGATCGAGGTCAGCGCCTCGACCCCGTCCTCCGCCTCCAGCAGCGTGTGCCCCTCTGCGGCCAGCAGCCCGCCGATCGCCTCCCGGACGGCACGGTCGTGATCGACGACCAGGGCCCTC
>CAYXHU010000343.1:0-2884 GCA_964464675.1 uncultured Acidimicrobiia bacterium | reverse complement strand
CGGCGGGGCGCGCACCGTCGCGCTCGACGAGTTCTTGCTCGGCAGGCGGAGCACGGCGCGCCGATCCGACGAGATCCTCACCGCCGTCACCCTGCCCGAGCCTCCGCCGCGCACCGGGGAGGCCTACGTCAAGATCGGGCGGCGCAGCGCCATGGAGGTCGCCGTCGTCGGCGTGGCGGTGTCGCTCACCCTGGACGTGGACGACACCGTGGAGCGGGCCCGGGTGGCGGTCTGTGCTGCCGGGCCCCGGCCGTTCCGCGCTCACGACGCCGAGCGCGCTCTGGCGGGAAGCCGCTTGGAGGAGGACGTACTGGCCGACGCCGGACGGGCGCTGGCCGCCCAGGCCTCCCCGATCGACGATCAGCGGGCCACGGCCGCGTACCGCCTCCGGGTCCTCCCCGCTGTGCTGCGGCGGGCGGTGCGGACGGCGGCGGCGAGAGCGAACGAGGAGTAGCGCCGTGGAACTCACCCTGGTCGTCAACGGTCGCACCCGCATCGTCACCGCTGCGCCGGACGAGACCCTGCTCCACGTGCTCCGGGAGACGCTGCACCTCACCGGCACCAAGCAGGGATGCGACGAGGGCGAGTGCGGGGCGTGCACGGTCCTCGTGGACGGCAGGCCGGTCGATTCATGCATCTTCCCGGCCCACGCCGCTGCCGGCTCCGAGGTGCTCACCGTGGAGGGACTGGCCGGGCCCGACGGTCGCCTCAGCCGCATCCAGCAGGGTTTCGTGGACAACTTCGCCGTGCAGTGCGGCTTCTGCACCCCAGGTTTCCTCATGACGCTGACCGCTCTGCTGGCCGAGCATCCCGAGCCCGACCCGGACCAGATCCGCGCCGCGCTCTCGGGGAACCTGTGCAGGTGCACCGGCTACACGGCCATCGTCGACGCGGTGATGGCCGCCACCGGCAGAGGAGGATCGGTGCGATGAACATCGCCGTCGGCCGCAGTGTTCCCCGTCCCGACGCCGAGCCCAAGGTGCGCGGCGAGGCGACGTACGGGGTCGACTTCGGTCTGGCCGGGACTGCGTACGGCGCGCTGGTGCGCTCCCCGGTGGCCGCAGGGCGCATCCTGGGCATCGACACGACGGCGGCCGAGCAGATGCCGGGGGTGCGGTTGGTGGCCACGGCCGAGCACGCCCCGAAGATCCTGAGCGGCCTGGCGCTCAACGACCAGCCGCTCTTCGCCTCCGACGTCGTGCGGTTCGAGGGAGAGCCGATCGCCGCGGTCGTGGCCGACACCCTCGAACAAGCCAGGGAGGCGGCACGCGCCGTGCGAGTGGAGATCGAAGTCACGGAGGCGGTCGCCACCATCGAGTCCGCCCTCGCCGACGGCGCGCCCCTCGTCCACGACCACTGGGATTCGTACACCTCGGCGATCGGAACGGAGTGGCCGCGGGCCGGGAACGTGTGCGGCGAGATGGTCGCCGACCAGGGGGGTGTCGATGCAGCGTTCGCCGACGCCGACGTGGTCGTCGAGGACACGTTCGTCGCCGACCGCCAATACCAGGCTTACCTGGAGCCGAAGAGCGCCACAGGGGTCTACGAGTCGGGCAGGTACACCATCCATGCCGCCCACCAGTACCACTGGAACGTGCGGGACCGCACCGCTGCGGCGCTGGGGGTCCGGCCCTCCGACGTTCGCGTCGTCGGCCACTACATGGGCGGCGGCTTCGGGGCCAAGCTGGACACGGGGATCGAACCGTACGCGGCCCTCCTCGCCAGGCTCGCAGGCGCACCGGTGAAGATGGTCAACGACCGGGTGGAGGACCTCCTCACCTGTGCCTCCCGGGAGAACGCGGTGGTCCGGGTCCGGTCCGGCGTGACCGAGGACGGGAGGATCGTCGCCAGGGAGTTCCTCGTGGACATGGATGCCGGCGCGTACGCGGGCGACACGGTGTTCCTCACCAGCATCCCGATCTTCGTGGCCGGTTCCCTGTACGACGTCGGCCCCACGAGGGTGCGCTCGAGGGCCGTGTACACGAACACTGCTCCGACCGGCGCGTTCCGGGGGGTCAGCGGCACCTACCTGTTCTTCGCCCTGGAGCGGCACACCGACAACCTGGCCAACGCCATCGGCATGGACCGCCGGGAGTTCCGGATGCGGAATCTCGTCGCGGCGGGGTCGTCGATGCTCAACGGCCAGGTGCTCGAGGACGCCCACATCCTACGGACCGCCTTCGATGCTGCCGAGGAGTTGGCACCTTGGTCGAGTCTCGGCGCCGGTCCCAACCGGGGCGTCGGCATCGCCGCGGCCGTATGGCTGACCAACCCGATGCCCGGCAACGCGACGCTCAAGCTGAATGTGGACGGCACGCTGACGGTGGTCACCGGGGCGGCCGAGATCGGTACCGGTGCGGTCGTCATGGGAATTCGCCAGATCGCAGCCGAGGAGCTGGGTATGCCTGCCGAGGACGTGGTGGTGACCATGCCCGACACCGACGCCCAAGGCTACGACGGGGGCGCCCAGGGGAGCCGCACCACCCACGTCGCCGGGCGGGCGGTTCGTGAAGCCGCGGTCGGGGTGCGCCGGCGGGTCTTCGACACTGCGGCGATGCTGCTCAACGCCACACCCGACGAACTGGAGCTCGCCGGCGGCGCAGTGCGGGTCGCCGACCATCCGGAGCGGTCCGTGACCCTGGCCGAGGTCGCCCGGACCGCCCTGTTCGACAGGGGCACGATCACCGGGACCGGCTCGTACGCGACGCCGCCGGTGAAGCACGACCCAGACGCGGCCACCGGCCTGCTGTTCCCGGGGTTCCCCACCCCGACCTACCACGTCCATGTGGCCGAGGTCGAGGTCGATCCGGAGACGGGCAAGGTCACCGTGCTGCGCTACATCGTCGTCCAGGAGGTCGGCGGGACGATCAGCCCGGCCGGGATC
>CAYXHU010000342.1:0-2896 GCA_964464675.1 uncultured Acidimicrobiia bacterium | reverse complement strand
GTGCTGCGAATCCCGAGGAGGTCGAAGAGGTGGTGTACTCCACGGGCTACTACCGGCAGAAGTCCGAGTCGATCATCGCGCTGAGCCAGGATCTCGTGGACAGTTTCGGCGGCGAGGTCCCCGGCGACCTGGAGTCCCTCGTCACGCTGCGCGGCGTCGGCAGGAAGACCGCGAGCGTGGTATTGGCCGAGGCGTTCGGAAAGCCCGCCATCGCCGTGGATACCCACGTGTCCCGGCTGGCCAACCGCCTCGGGCTCTCGGAGCAGCGCGACCCGGCGAAGATCGAACGTGACCTGCGGGCCCTGTACCCAGAACGCGAGTGGGCGGGCATCTCGATGCGGTTCATCCAGTTCGGGCGGGACGTGTGTGATGCCCGGCGTCCCCGCTGCTGGGAGTGCCCCCTGGCCGACCGGTGCCCGTTCCCGGACAAGACGCCGCCGTCCGGGTGATCGACCCAGGCGCGTTCGCCCGCAGAGGTCGCCACGACCGGGAGATCGCCGCGCTGGCGGTCCCGGCCCTCGGGTCGCTCGTCGCGGATCCCGTGCTCTCCCTGGTGGACACCGCGTTCGTGTCCCGGCTGGGAACCGAGGCGCTCGGCGCTCTCGGGGTCTCGACCGCAGTGTTCGCGGTCGCGTTCTGGGTCTTCAACTTCCTGGAGTACGGGACCACGGCGGCGGTCGCCCAGGCGGTGGGAGCAGGCGACACGGAGCGCGCCCGGCGGGGCGCGGCGACCGCAGTGGCCTCGGCGCTCGCCTTCGGCGTGGTGGCGGTGGTGATCATCGAGTCGTTGGCAGGACCGATCCTGCGGGCCATGGGGGCGTCGGAGGCGGTGCGCGGCGAGGCGTTCGCCTATCTGCGGATCCGGGCGCTCGCCGCGCCTGCGGTGCTGCTGGTGCGGGCCGGGCACGGCGCCTTCCGCGGCTACCAGGACACCCGTACGCCGTTCTTCGTGACCGTGGGGCTCAACATCGTCAACCTGGTGCTCGACCCGCTCCTCATCTTCGGCGCGGGGTGGGGGGTCGCCGGGGCGGCCTGGGCCACGGTGACGGCACAGTGGGCGGGCGCGGTCGCCTTCCTCGTCCTGCTGGGGCGCACGAACGGCCCGTCGCTGCGTGGTGCGCGGCCGGCCGCCCACGAGGTGCGGGCCTTCCTGGTGGTGGGGCGCGATCTGATCATCCGGACCGGGTCGCTGCTGGCGGTGATGACCGCGGCGACCGCGGTGGCGGCGAGGGTGTCCGACGCGGCGATCGGAGCACACCAGGTCCTGTACCAGGTGTGGACGTTCCTGGCGCTGGCCGTCGATGCGCTTGCCGTGGCCGGCCAGGCGCTGATCGGGAGGCTCCTCGGGGCCGGCGACCGGGAGGCGGCGGGGCGGGTCGCCGACCGGCTGCTGGCGTTCGGCGTCGTGGTCGGAGCGATGCTCGGGATCGGGGTCGCCGCAGTCGCCGGAGCGCTCCCCGTGTGGTTCGGGGACGATCCCGACGTCGGTGAGTCGATCTCGTCGGCCGTGTGGCTGCTCGCGGCGACGCAGCCGATCGGGGCGGTGGTCTTCGTCTGGGACGGGGTGTTCATGGGCGCCGGCGACTTCCGGTACCTGGCCGGTGCCATGGTCGTGTCCGCCGTAGTCGGCGCGGCGCTGCTCGGGCTGGTGCTGCCGTTCGGATGGGGATTGCCGGGAGTCTGGTGGGCGATCCTCGCCCTCCTGGCGGCCCGGCTGGTCACACTGGCATGGCGCCGGGTGGCCCCGGGTGGTCCGTTCCGATGATGTCGGAGCCGCGCGTCTCGGGAAGCAGCGTGAGCATGAGCGTCGAGGTGAGCACGAGCCCGCCGAGCACGGAGATCGTCGCCGACAGTCCCCATGCGTCGATGACGAAGCGACCCGCCAGGAACCCGAACAGCCCTCCGGCGATCGATGCGTTCACCGTCCATGCGCCGGCCGTGGCCCGCACCTCGGTCGGGAACAGCTCGGCCCGTTGCGCCGAGTATGCGGGTGAGAACGCGGATGCTCCGAGCACCGACCCGAAGATCCCCGCTCCGAGGATCCAGCCGCTCTCGAACCAGTAGAAGGCCAGCCCGCCGGCGACACCCACGACCATGGCGACGAGCTCGGTCGGCTTGCGCCCGATCAGGTCGGCCGCCCGGCCGCCGACGAGCAGCCCGAGCAGCACGGCGGGTGTGCTGGTGATGACCAGCAGGAGCGAGGCCGGGCCCTGTTCCCATCCGAGGTCGTTCACCATCCGCGGGAGGATGAAGTTGGCGCCGGGGCCGGTGAACGACGACACCGCGAACGACAGCAGTGCCATCGGCCAGAAGTACCGGGCGAGCCCTCTGCGCAGCACCGCGGCGAGCGGGGGGCGGGGTGTGCCGCGCCGGAAGGCCCGCGACTCCTTCAGGTGCAGCGCGAGGAGGGGGAACACGAGCAGCGACACGCTGCTCAGCCCGAAGAGCCACCGCCACGCCTCGTCGCCCCGCTCGGCGATGCTCGACAACAGGAGCCCCCAGCCGGTGCCCATGCTGAGGAACAGCGCGAAGACGGCCGCGGCGTAGCCGCGTGCCTTGGGCTCGATCTCCTCGGCGAGCACGACGAGCGCCAGTGCTCCGAGTGCGACCGTGCCGATCCTCGTGATCGACTGCCATGCCGCGAAGGCGGCCAGCGAGTCGGCGAAGACCGTGAGCAGGTTGGCGACGGGCATGACCGAGAAGGCGAGGAGCAGCGGGCCGCGCCGGCCGCGGTGGTCGCTCCACCACGAGAACGCCAGCGCCAGCAGGGCCACGGTGCGCACGATGGCCTGGACGTCGGCGATGCCTGCGTCGGAGAGCCCGTAGGTGACCCGCGTGAAGGCGAGCGTGTGGGTGAGCACGTTGCCCGCCCATCCCTGCGAGAAGGCGACCAGTC
>CAYXHU010000341.1:0-2896 GCA_964464675.1 uncultured Acidimicrobiia bacterium | reverse complement strand
ACCTCATCGACTGCCGCGTTGATGTCCCACGTCACAGCCACCCGCGCGCTGCCCGACCCGGCTTCATCCACCAACTGCAACTGCACGTTCTCTATCGCATCGTCCACTGCGTTCGTCGACCGCGTCATGCTCACCCCGTCGATCGTGAACGCTCCCCGGTAGCCGTGGCGATCGCGGAGGTGCCGTCCGACCCGGATCGCCACAGCCCGCATCGCTGCTCGGTCCGGGACGGGCGGATCCCACACACTGGAGCTGCCTGCGTAGCGCAGCAGGGCGCCGTCGGTGCGGAAGACGATCATCTCGACCGGCCGAAAGGCGATGAGGTCGTCGGGGAACACCATGCCGTGGATCGAGCACGGGATCCCCTCGAGGAAGGGCATGACCCTGACCCGATCGCAGTGATCGGCGAAGAAGGTGATCTCGGTCGTCGCCGATCCCGGGTCTCGAATCACCCTCAGGTACTCCGCCCCGCCGTGCCAACCCTCCCTGTTGTCCCCGACCCACACGGTGCCGGCGCCGCCGTCGAGACGACGGGCGGCTGCCGCCAGCTCGGCGGGGCGTGCCGGCACGACCTCCGAAGCTGCTCGGCGCACGCCTGCTTCGTCCCACAGCCGATCGACGACGGTCTTGTCCTCGAGGGTCGTCCAGGCAGCAGGGCGAGCTCCCCAGGCAGGTCGTCCGGCTATCTGAGCGAGGTCGTCGAGCCAGGTTGCCAGCACGACGGCCTCGCCGTTTGGATCCCAGGCATCGATGCGGTCCCGCACGGCGGCGGGGAGGGAGCGCAGGGCGCGGTGGTAGGCGCGCAGGCCCTCCATGATCGTGCCGCCCGAGGTTCCGAGCAGCGCGAACTCGGCCAGCTCTGGATCGGGGAGCGTTCCCGTCCCAGGGCTCCCGGCCAGCACGAAGGGACGCGGCGTGCCGGCGGCGCGCAAGCGCTCCAGGGTCGCGGAGGCCGCGGCAAGAAGGTCACTGCACACGATCCAGCGGCGGCCGGCCAGCAGTGGAGCCACTAGTCCGCGGTAATACTCGACGCCGTCTGCGCTCATCTGGGGACGGTAGTGCCGTCGGCTGGACGTCTCAGCGCCTCCACCACCGGAGGTGCCTCGGCCGATCGTGCCACACCCGGTCGACGATCCGGCGGGCCGCAGGTGGCACGCGGGCCACTTCGACGTCGAGCCCGGCCCGCCGCGCGTCGTCGCCGAGCCCCTTCAGGGTCATCGCCCCGGTGTAGTCGAGACGCCCGATGCCTTCGAGGTCAAACACGACGCGGCGCACGTCGGGGTGCTCGGCGATGAGGTCGAGGAGCCGCTCGGAGAGCTGGACGGCCGATCCGAAGTACAGGACGCCGGCCGGCGCGATCCGGAGCGTCTCTCCGTCCACGGTTGCGGCGACGTCGACCCGGAGCTCCCTGACCAGGTGCACCACGATGCCGAGCCCGATGCCGAGGAGCACCGCTTCGTCGATGCGGGGCGCCAGGGCGATCGTGAGGACGAACGTGGTCGCGGCCACCGCCCCCTGCACCGGCGAGTAGCGGGCGATCCCGACGATCCTGCCCAGTCGCACGAGCGGGACGACTGCGGCGATCACGATGCCGGCCAGCACGGCACGGGGCAGCTCGTCGAGCACAGAGGCCATCGGGAGGAAGGCGAGCACGGTCGCCCCGGTCACCGCTCCCGACCAGCGGGTCTTGGCGCCGGAGAGGCGGTTGACTGCAGAGCGCCCGAAGGAGCCGCCCACGGGGAACCCGCCGGAGATCCCGGCGGCGAGGTTGGCGAGCCCCTGTCCGACGAACTCGCGGTTGGCGTCCCACCGGCTTCGGTCCTGGGCCGCGTAGGCGAGTGCGATGGCGACCGGCTCGGCGAAGCCGACGAGGGCGATGACCACGCCGGGCAGCAGGAGCTCGCCGGCACGGCTCCACGGCAGCGAGAGCGACAGCGGAGGCAGGCCGGACGGGAGGTCGCCGACGACTGCTCCATCGAAACCCGCCAGGTGGCTCCACGCCAGGCCCAGCCCGACGGCCAGCACGACGCCCGGTACCAGCGGGGAGATGCGGCGGGTCACGAGCAGCAGGGCCGCGGAGGCGGCAGCGATCGCGCCGGTCGGCCAGTCCCACGACGCCGGGTGAGCGAGCACCCAGGCGGCATCCTGCACCAACCCCGAATCCTGCGCGGCCGATCCCAGCGCAGCCGGGAGCTGGGAGGCGATGATGAGCAGCGCCGCCGCCGAGGTGAACCCGGTGAGCACGGGCCGGGACATGAAGTAGCTGACCGCCCCGAGCCCGGCGAACCCGATGACGAGCCGGATGGCGCCGACCAGCAGGGCCAGCACCGCCGCCAGCCCGACGTACTCGGGAGACCCCGGCTCTGCCAGGCTCCCGAGTGCTCCGAAGGCGAGGAACGCGGTCATGGCCACCGGCCCGGTCTGGAGATACGGCGAGGAGGCGACCAGCGCCGCGGCGATCGGCGGCAAGGCCGACGCGAACAGGCCGTGCGCCGCTGGAACCCCGACGATGTCCGCGTAGGCGAGGGCCTGGGGGATGAGGATGAAGGCGACGCCGACCCCGGCGACGAGGTCACCGGCACGCGGCCGAGGGGGAGGGAACAGCCGGGCCGGATCGTCGGCGGCCGACCGCCTCTGCCGCTTGTGCCGATCGCGCACGGGCCCTCCGAGTCAGAGAGGCCGATCGTACCCAGGCTGGGCAGAGGCACAGCGCGGCGCAGCGGCGGCAGGACGTCTGGACCTCGGACGCTCACAGGAGGGGGCGCTGTGTGGTCGAGCCCGCGTCCCGCCTGCCGCTGCGCTCCCGGTTCACGACCGGGTATCGAACCCATCCTCGCCGGACCGCACCGCTGCGCATAGGGTCGAATGTCCTGACATCGGACTCTGGCGGTCGGCG
>CAYXHU010000340.1:0-2900 GCA_964464675.1 uncultured Acidimicrobiia bacterium | reverse complement strand
CGAACCACGAGCCTCTGGCCATCCAGGCGACGATCACGGCGCCGGCCAGCGCGGCCCCTGCGGCGAGGCCGGCCTCGACGGCCGGGCGACGCGCCGTCGCGGTGATGCGTTCGAGCAGCCCGGTGACCATGGAGGGAGAAAGACCCGGAGGGGTAGAGTGACGGCGCAACTCTACCGCCCGGCCCCTCACCGACCGCCGAGGTCCGATGGAACCGACCGACTACCTGGGCGCCGGGAGCCGTCTCCAGGGCGCCCCGGCCGTCACGCTCGCGGCGAGCGCGTTCGCCCACGAGCTGCGCGCCGCCCCGTACCTGTGGCCGGGGCTCGGCCACGCCGACATGGCCCACCTGGCGATGCTGGTCGATGCCGGCATCGTGACCCGGGCCGACGGCGCCGTGCTGCTCGACGCGGTCGAGGATCTCCAGGGGCGGGACCCGAACGCGCTGCCATTCGACCCCTCCGTCGGAGATGTCTACAACAACCGCGACCGGATGCTCGCCGAGCTCGCCGGCGACCGGGCCGGGATGATCCACACGGGCCGGGCCCGACGCGAAGCCACCACGATCGCCTGGCAACTGGCGTGCCGGGAACGGGTGCTCCACCTGGGAGCCGGCACCGCGAGCCTCCTCGCGACCCTCGTGGGGGTCGCTCGCCGGCACCGCGACACGCTGATGCCCGACTTCACCTACCTGCACCACGCCCAGCCGACCACCCTCGGCCACTACCTGCTCGGATTCGCCTGGCCGGTTGCCAGGGACCTGGATCGACTGGAGCGGGCGCTCCGCCTGGTCAACCGGAGCCCGGCCGGCTCCGGCAGCGTCAACGGCAGCCGGCTCCCCATGGATCGGGCCCTGGCCGCCGACCTGCTGGAGTGCGACGGGATCGTGGAGCACACCCGGGACGCCATGTGGGCCCCCGACATGGCCCTCGAACAGCTGGCGGCCCTCGTGTCGCTGGCCACGACGCTCGATCGCATCGCCGAGGAGCTGCAGATCTGGAACACCGAGGAATTCGGGTTCGTCGAGCTCGCCGACGAGCACACCCGCACCAGCGTCGTCATGCCCCAGAAGAAGAACCCATACGGACCGGCCTACGTGCGGGGCGCGGCGCGCATGCTCCTCGGAACCTTCACAGGCGTGGCGGCAACGGGGCTCACCGCCTCCGGCCAGCCCGACAACCGGATCTTCGCCTACGAGGCCGTCCCCGAGGCCCTGGACCGGATCGGTGAAACCGTCGCCCTCATGGCCGACATCCTGGAGCGCGCCGATTTCCACACCGGGAGGATGGCCGAGGCCGCCGCCTCCGGGTACTCCTACGCCACCGACCTGTGCGACCTTCTCGTGCTCGAGACCCGAATCGACAACCGAACTGCGCATCGGATCGTGGGGAGGGCCGTACGGGCGGCGATCGACGCTGGCGAGCCGATCGATGCCGACGCGCTGCGACGTGCCGCCGGCGACCTGGGCCTCGATCTCCCCCCGGTCGATCCGGCCGGGATCGAAGCGGCGCACAGCCCCGAGGCCGTCGTCGCCAGCAGGCTCACGCCCGGCGGCGCTGCGCCGGGGCCCCTGGGAGACATGCTCGATGCGCTCGAGGAGCGAGCCGCGCGCGAGACCCGCACATGGGCCGAGCATCCGCTCCACGGGTTTCCGGCACGTATCGCCGGCCGTCTCCGCCAGATCGTGACCTAGGAGGAGTCGATGGAATCGCTCACGCTCCCGGACCGCCCGCCGAAGCCGCGCTCCGCCGGCCGCACCCACGGTCTCGACAAGGGGATGGGGCCGGCGACGCTCCGCGACCTGCTGTCGGTGGCGGCGCCCTACCTCGATCTCGTCAAGCTGGGCTGGGGGACCTCCGTGGTGACCCCCGCGCTCGACGAGAAGCTGGCGATCTACGCCGACGCCGGGATCGAGGTCTGTCTCGGAGGGACGCTCTTCGAGCTCGCCGTGCTGCAGGGCCGGGTCGACGAGTACGCCGCCTGGCTGCACGAGCTGGGGATCCGGTCGGTCGAGGTGTCGGACGGGACGCTCACGATGCCCGAGACGGAGAAGCTGGAGCTCATCGAGCGGCTCGTCCCCGACTTCACCGTGTACTCCGAGGTCGGCAGCAAGGACGCCGAAGCGATCGTCTCCCCGGCGAGGTGGCTCGAGGCGATCCGGGCCGAACTGGACGCGGGCGTCAGTCATGTCATCCTCGAGGGGCGTGAGAGCGGAACCGCCGGCCTCTACAGGCAGAGCGGCGAGATCCGGATGGGACTGATCCAGGAGATCATCGATGCCGGCGTCCCTGCGGAGCGGCTCGTCTTCGAGGCCCCCCGCAAGGCACAACAGGTGTGGCTGATCGAGCATCTCGGCCACGACGTCAACCTGGCGAACATCCCGCTCGACGAGGCCATCCCCCTCGAGACCCTCCGTCTCGGCCTTCGGGGCGACACGATGCTGCTGCTCCACGGGGGCGATGACGCCCCCTGAGCGCCGACTGCTCGTGCTGGGCGCCGGCCGCCACCAGGCCGGCCTCATCGAACGCGCCGAAGGGCGGGGCATCCGGGTGGTCGCCAGCGACTACTACCCCGACAGCCCGGGCAAGGCCCTCGCCACCCATCCCCAGGACTGCGATGCGCTCGACGCAGCCGCGAACACCGAGCTCGCCCGGCGTTTCGCCGTCGAGGGAGTGATCACCACCGGCACCGACATGGCGGTCGTGACGATGGCCGACGTCGCCGCGGCCTGTTTCGCCAATGAAGACGGCGAACTGGAGGTCGTGTTTTCGGGCTGCTGGGACGGGGCCGAAACGAAGCGATTGCTTCGGCACGAATTGACGCACTATGTCGTCGCGTCGGAATGGCGGGGGCAAGTTCCTCCGTGGTTGGACGAGGGGCTGGCCCGCTTCTTCGAGTTGGG
>CAYXHU010000339.1:0-2902 GCA_964464675.1 uncultured Acidimicrobiia bacterium | reverse complement strand
GTTGGCCGCGGCCTGCAGCGCCCTCCGCTTGATCCGCGCATACTCCGCCGGACCGCATCCGGTCACCAGGACCTTCCGGCCCGCCACGTCCGGCACCGATGCCGTGTGCACTGCGTTCCCGAAGTTCTCCTGGAGCGAGGCGACCGACAGCGGCATGTCGGGGGGGTCGGGCCAGGCGTTCTCGGCGGGAACCGTCACGTACTCCGCGAAGACTCCGTCGCGCTGCACTCCGAGGATGCGCGTGGCGGGGCAGAGGTGGCCGCTGCCGGTGCGGCACCAGGCACACCGGTTGCAGACCACGTGTGATTCGACGGATACCAGCGTCCCCACGGGAGGCTCCGACACGCCGGGTCCGTGAGCGACGACGACACCGCACATCTCGTGGCCGACCACGAGCGGGGCGCGGACGTGGTCCGCCGCCCAGGGGTCCCAGTTGCGGATGTGGAGATCGGTGCCGCAGATCGACGTCGCCTTGACCTGCAGGAGCACCTCGCCGCGCTGCGGTTCGGGGACCGGGATCTCCTGCATCTGCAGACCGGGGCCCGGGCCCGGCTTCATGATCGCTCGCATCGCATCACACCCTACGCGGCGGCGGTGCGGCGGATCACGACTCGGGCCGCCCCACCAGGGCGTCGGCGATCCGGCCCGCCCACCCGGCCACGGCATCCCAGTCGCGGTAGTCGCCCGGCTCGGCACGCACGGCTCGCATCACCATCCGCTCCGCGAACCCCAGCCGGTCCATGTCCAGGGCCCCCGGGAACACGACGTGGTCCTCGGGCAGCAGCAGGTCCGTGAGGCCGACGACCTCCTTCGCCTGCTCGTAATCGGCACCGGTGACCGGCCCCAGCGGGCCGCTCGAGAACAGCCACACCGGGTGGGGCACCAGCGTTCGAGCATGCCGCTCGGCGAAGTCGACGGCCTGCCTCAGCCAGGAGCCGGTGTACAGGGCGCTGCCGAGCACCACGGCCCGGTAGGGCGAGACGTCGGTCACCGTCTCGGCGGACCGCACCTCGACGCCGAGCCCTCGATCACAGAGGTTCTTGCCGAGGGCGGCGGCGATGCCCTCCGTCGCTCCGTGCTTCGAGGCGAAGGCGACCAGGACTCTCACGATGCTTGCCTCCTGCGGCACGGTCACCACCGAACCTACCTCGCGGAGCGGGACCGTGATGCGAGCCATTGGGAACAGTTGCGGGCATACTGGGGCCATGCCCGGTCTGTCTCGACGCCGCATCCTCACCGCCGTGGCCGCGGTCGTATTCGGGCTGCTCGCCTCGTCGGCCCCGAGGGCGGCGGCGACAATGGCCTTCACCTCTCCGCTCGTCGACCCGTCGTACGAGTGGACGATGCCCGATCGCTTCGGACTCGACGGCGACGGCGACGGACTGATCGACCTCCCCAACTCCGAGGAGTACGTACACAACCGGGCACCCGGTTCGTGCCCTTCGGGATGCGGTGATGCCCTGTTCGAGGTGGTACTCGATGCCTCCGGCAGCACCGCCACACTCGCCGGCGAGGCCCTCGAGATCCTGACGTACCGCTGGTCGGTGCTCCTCGCCGGGACCTCCCAGACCCTGGACTACGTGCGGGCCACGCCTTCCCTCCGCCTGCTGCTTCCGGAAGGAGACCATCAGGTCACGCTGTCGGTGACGGCCCGGCTCCCGTGGGGAAGCACGACGGCGAGGGTGAGCGCGCCGCTGGCGGTCGACGACATCCTGGTCGTGGCGCTCGGTGACTCGTACGCGTCGGGGGAGGGCAACCCGGAAGTTCCCCGCTCGGGCGGCGGAGACCCGGCCTGGGGAGACGGCGCGGGTGATCCGGTGGTCGAGGCGAGTCACCGGGACGCCCACCGCTCGACCCTGGCTTGGCCGTCGCAAGTCGCCCTCGCTCTGGAGCGATCCGATCCCCGCTCCTCGGTGACGTTCGTCAGCCTCGCCGACAGCGGGGCGACGGTCGACCGCGGGCTCGCGGCACCCGCCTCTCCCGGCGGGGGCTCGCAAGTGTCACAGGCATCCGGCCTCGTGGGCGACCGCGACGTCGACGTGGTGCTGCTTTCCATCGGGGGCAACGACATCGGGTTCTCCAACGTGATCAGGGGGCTCGTGGACGCCGACCGGGTGTTCGATCCGATCTGTTACTCGGTCGACCTGGACAACGTGTGGGCGGCGGTGGACGACGGTGACTGGAACCGCGCCTCCTCCATCGAGTACCGGTTCGACAGGCCGTGGCAGCTCGGATGCCGAGCGGTGCGGCGCGGCGACACACCGGTGCTCCCCGGGATGTCCGGGCTGCCGGCCGCCTTGGACCGCGCCGGCGCCGCGATCGAGGGCGGGCTCGATCCCGACGCCGTCTACGTGGCCGAGTACCCCGATCCGTCCGGCAGGCAGCGGGACGGCGACCTCGGCACGTGCGGGGAGATCGTCGGAGACACCACACCCCCGTTCCGGTTCCACGAGATCGACCTCGCCGAGCAGGAGGAGGGCCGCGTGAGGGTCCTGGAACCGCTCAACGGGGCGATCCGTGAAGCGGCGGCTCGGCACGGCTGGGTGTACCTCGACGGCGTAGCCGCGGCGTTCGGGGCCGGCCACGGCTACTGCGCGCCGTGGCCGGACTACGGCTATCCGGACGAGTACACGGCCCGCCCCGGGTTCCTGACCAGCAGGCTGGACTACCCGGAGGGCTGGTACCGCAATCCGGGGGTCGGCGGCACCCTGCCTGAGTCAGGCTCGGATGTCTCGTGGTACCGGTCCGCGGCCCAGTCGGCGGTGCTCCAGGGGCCCGATGCCCGCTACGCCACCGCCGGGACGCTCCATCCCAACGAGCTCGGGCACAGGGCGATCGCCGAGATCGCCCTGGCCTCGATGCTCGGGAGCGCATGAACGGCGAGGAGGCGCGTTCCCGCGCC
>CAYXHU010000338.1:0-2902 GCA_964464675.1 uncultured Acidimicrobiia bacterium | reverse complement strand
GGATTGGAGAAGACGAGGACGTCCTCGTCCTGTGACGTGCCGAGACGGTGGTAGTGCACCGACATGTCGAGAAACAGCCCGACGTCGCCTTCGGGGCGTTCCGGGAAGCGGGCGTAGAAGACCCCGTCGCGCCACCATGCCAGCGTGGTGAACCGCAGGTGGCGCAACTCGTCGGGGAGGTCCCGGCCGGTCGCCGTGTCCCGGATGCGGGCGATCTGACGGTCCGACCCGGCCTCGGAGATCGTGTAGGCCAGAAGCGATCCGTCTGGGGAGAGCGACCAGACGATCACGGCGACGGCGCCGTCGCGGGAGAGGGTGTTGGGGTCGAGGAGCACCCGTGCCTCCGAGCCCTCACGAGCGACGTAGAACACCGGCTGGTCCCTGATCCCGTCGTTGTGCTGCCAGACGGTCACGCCGTTGCGGCGGGCGGGCGCCCCGGTGCGCGGTGTGTTCCACAGCGCGGCGATGCGGGGGCGCAGCCGTCCGACCTCCGGGAGGGACGCGAGGTAGGGAAGGGTGACCTCGTTCTGGGCGCGGACGAACTCCCGAGTCTCGGGGGACTCCGGATCCTCGAGCCAGCGATAGGGGTCGGCGACCGGCGTGCCGTGGTAGTGGTCGACGTGGTCCGATCGTCCGGCGAGGGGATAGGTGAACGTCATGACCCGGGAGGGTATCGCCCTGGGGTGACACGGCCTCCGGAGGCCCGTAACGGGCCTCCGGAGGCGCATACAGGCGTCCGACTGGTTCCCCGGGGTCCCACCCGAGCACGTCACCGGACTCTTCTGGTCGATGGTGCACGGGCTGGCGTCGCTGTGGATCGACGGAAGCCTCGAATGGGTCTACGGCGAGCACCTTGAGGACCTGGTCGCCGGCGTGCTCGATGCCGCTCTCGAGGGCCCGACACCCCGTCCCGGGTGACGATGCCACCACTACGCTCCGGGACGTGACCGAGTACCGCCCCGGCCTGGCCGGCATCCGGCTCCCCCCGCTCTACCGGGTGTTCCGGGACTTCCCCAGGCCGAGGATCGACGACCTCGCCGAGGCGGTGCGCCGCCAGGTCGCCGGAGCCGAAGTGACTGCGACGCTGGCCGGCGCCGCCACGGTGGCCGTGGCGGTCGGCAGCAGGGGCATCGCCGGCATCGACGTGATCGTGCGCACCTTGATCGAAGAGCTGCGCTCCACGGGTCGCGAGGTCTTCGTCGTCCCGGCGATGGGATCGCACGGCGGGGCGACCGCGAGCGGCCAGGTGGATGTCCTGGCCCACCTCGGGATCACCGAGTCCACGGTCGGTGCGCCGATCCGCAGCAGCATGGAGACGGTCGAGATCGCCACCGTCGTATCACCACACGGTGGGACGGTCCCCGTCGCCACCGACGCACTCGCCTGGGGCGATGCCGACGCGGTCGTCCCGGTGAACCGGGTCAAGCCGCACACCGGCTTCCACGGGCCGGTCGAGAGCGGCCTCTGCAAGATGCTCGCCATCGGCCTCGGCAAGCACGACGGCGCCGCCCGGCTCCACCGGGAGGGCTACGGCACCTTCGACTCGCTCGTCCTCGAAGTGGCGCGGGCGATCCTGGATGCCGGCCGGGTCGCCTTCGGGCTGGCCGTGGTCGAGAACGCCTACGAGGAGACGGCGATGGTGGAAGCCGTCCCCGCGTCCCGGATCGTCTCCCGGGAACAGGAGCTCCTCGAAGAGGCCCGGCGCCTCATGCCGCGGCTTCCCGGTCGGCAGATCGACGTCCTGGTCGTGGAGCGCTTCGGCAAGAACTTGAGCGGGGTCGGCATGGACCCCAACGTCACCGGCCGCGGCGAGCTGGGCATCGCCCTGGCGGGGTTCGAGGGCCCCCACATCGAGCGGATCGTGGTGCTGTCCCTGACGCCGGAGACCGAGGGCAACGCCCACGGGATCGGCCTCGCCGACGTGATCACCGAGGACGTCCTCGACCGGATCGATCGGCGCACGACATGGACCAACACGCTCACGGCCGGATCGCTGGCATGCGGCCGCATGCCCATTGCGCTCCCCACCGAGCAGCTCGCGATCGCCGCCGCCGCCGACACCCTCCCCGGAGTGCGCCCCGAAGAGGCGAGGATCGTGCGGATCAAGGACACGCTCAGTCTGTCGGAGATCGCCGTCTCCGAGGTACTGGCCGAATCCTTAGGAGGGCAGGGCGACTGCGAGGTGGCGGGTCGCTGGGACGGCACCTGGCACCGGGTGTAGGGCGCTGTGGGCCATTTGCCCCTTGCCCGTGATGAGGCACCATTGCCAGACTGCTCGGGTTCGAGCTGAGCGGAGAGACGACATGGCTCGTCCCCGGGCTCGGAGCGGCCCTGCCGTCCGGGCCCCTGCCCTTGGCGACGCGCACGGCCGGACGGGCGTCACGTCCGGCGGTTCCACCTGCCCGGTGCCGCGCACCGCCGTGCTCGAACTCTCCGCATCGGGATCGGGGTGCCCTGCGACGCGCCCGGAGGAGGCAACAGGATGGCCATGATCCACTGGCCGAAGGCCAACGACGCCCTCGGGACCGTCAACCGGGGCAACACGTGCGAGTCGGGCCTGTGCACGCTGTGCATGGCCTCCTGCAAGGGGAAGTGCGAGACATGGCTGTCGTCGCTGGTCGGTCGCGACCTGCTGTACCCGCGCGACTTCGGCGAGACCACGTCGGGTTCGGCGAACACCACGGCCCTCGGCGTGGGCTACCACGCCCTGCGCATCCAGGGATACCCCTACGGCTCGACCGGACTCCCACCGGGGTTGTCCAAGGATCCCGACGATTGCGTGTTCCCCAACGTGGACATCACGACGTCATTCGGCCGCCACGTGGAGACCGAATGCCGGATACCGATGATGACCGGCGCCCTTGGATCCACCTTTGTGGCCCCCACATCCTGGCACCCTTTT
>CAYXHU010000337.1:0-2911 GCA_964464675.1 uncultured Acidimicrobiia bacterium | reverse complement strand
GCGCCGGCGGATCGGCGTTCGAGAAACTGGGACGCCGCAAGGCGATGGAGATCAGCATCGCCTGCGTCGCCGTGAGGATCGAGCTGGCACCAGACGGCACCGTGGCTTCCGCAGGCATCGGGCTCGGCTCGGTGGCGCCGACGACGGTCCGGGCCGTGGAGGCGGAAGCCTCGTTGCTGGGAGCGCGGCCCGGTCCGGATGAGGCACGGCGCGCCGGCCTGGCGGCACTCGAGGCCTGCACGCCGATCGACGACGTGCGCGCCACCGCCGCCTACCGTCGGGCGGTGGTTCCCGGGCTGGTGGCGCGCGCAGTGGAGCGGGCCGCGACGAGCGCGGAGGTGCGGCGATGATCTCCGTGGACCTGCGCGTGAACGGGTCGGACTACCGGCTGGACGTGCCTCCCGGTGCCTATCTGCTCGACGTCCTGAGGGACCGGCTCGGGCTGCTGGGGACCAAGGAGGCGTGCGCCGAGGGCGAATGCGGGGCGTGCACCGTGTTGCTCGACGGTATGGCCATCGATTCCTGCATCCTCTTCGCCGCCCAGGCGAACGGTCGCGAGGTCACGACGGTGGAGGGGCTGTCGTCCCCGCAGCATCTGAGCGCACTGCAGCGGGCTTTCGCCCGGGCGGGTGCGGTGCAGTGCGGATTCTGTACCCCGGGGTTCCTGGTTGCCGCGACGGAGCTGCTGGAGCGATGCGCCGAGCCTTCCGAGGCGGAGATCCGGGCAGGGCTGGCCGGCAACCTGTGCCGGTGCACCGGCTACACGAACATCGTGGCCGCGGTACGGGCCGCGGCGGAGGAGTGGGAGGCGTGATGAGGACCGCACCGGGGACGATCGGGGTGTCGTCGGGCCGGCTCGACGCCACTGCGAAGGTCTCCGGCAGCTTCGTCTACGGCGTGGACGCCTCCCGGCCGGGCATGCTGTGGGCGCGTCTGCGCCGCTCCGACCTGCCGCACGCCGAGATCACCCGGATCGACGTGACGCGCGCCGCGGAGCTGCCCGGGGTGAGGGCGGTGATCACCGGCGCGGACACGGCGGGCTGCGTCGCCAGCCGGTACGTGCGCGACGAGCCGATCCTTGCGGCCGGCCGGGTGCGGTACCGCGGGGAGCCGCTGGCTGCGGTCGCCGCAGACACCGAGGAGATCGCCGAGGAGGCATGCCGGCTGATCGACGTGGAGTACGAGCCGCTGCCGGTGGTCTCGAGCATCGCCGAGGCGCTGGCGCCGGATGCTCCCTTGATCCACCCGGACTGGGAGTCCTACTGGGCGATGCCCGCCATCCGTCGCGAGGGCAACGTGCTCAGCAGGGCATCGCTCCGCCGGGGCGACGCCGCCGCGGCCTTCGCAACCGCAGACCGGGTATTCGAAGACCGCTACGAGACCGCCATGGTCCACCAGGTGTCGCTCGAAGGGCGGGTGGCGATCGCCGAAGTGGACGGCGAGGGGAACGTTCACGTGTGGTCCAGCCACCAGTACCCCTTCGGCCTGCGCCGGGACATCGCCGACATCCTCAACATCCCCCTCCACAAGGTCAGGGTCACGATCACGGGGGTGGGCGGCGGCTTCGGCGGGAAGCTCTACGCCGGAGTGGAGCCGTACTGCGTGCTGCTGGCCCGGGCGACCGGCCGTCCCGTGAAGATGGTGCACACCCGAGAGGAGGAACTGACCGCGACGTCGCCCAGGATGGGGTCGGTGGTCGAGGTCCGCACCGCCGTGTCCGCCGACGGCAGGTTCCTCGCCAGGGAGGGCACCGTGTTCTACGAGGCGGGCGCCTACAGCGAATCGTCTCCCGGGATGGCGTCGGTCGGCCCGATGATCCTCCCAGGCCCCTACCGCTGGGAAGCCCTGGCCATCGACGGGGTCGCCGTGTACACGAACAAGGCGAACTGCGGTTCGTACCGGGCGCCCGGGGCGCCCCAGGCGGCATTCGCCGGGGAGTCGCAGATCGACCGGATCGCAGCGGAGCTGGGCATCGATCCTCTGGAGTTGCGCCTGATGAACGCGGTCGAAGACGGGGACCTGGGCCCCAGCGGCCAGGTGCTCGAAGCCGTGTCGATCACCGAGGCGCTGCGCCGTGCTGCGGCGCGGATCGGCTGGGGTGAGCCCGCCGGACCGAATCGCGGCAAGGGCCTGGCGTGCTCGTGGTGGACGACGACGGGGATGCCGTCCTCGGCGTACGTGCAGCTCAACGAGGACGGCACGTTCGTGCTGTTCACCGGGGCGACGGAGATCGGGACCGGGGCGGTCACGGCCGGGGTCGCCCAGATGTGCGCCGGCGAGCTCGGGATCGATCCCTGCGACCTGACGGTCGTGTCGGCCGACACGGAGACGACTCCCTACGACTTCGGGGCACAGGGGAGCCGCACCACCGTGCAGGCCGGTGCCGCTGCCGTCGTCGCAGCCGCCGATCTCCGCGCTCAGATGCTCGAGGTGGCCGCCGAGAAGCTCGGGTGTGATCCCACCGATCTGGTCGTAGCCGACGGTGAGATCCGCCATCGCGACGACCCTGCTCTGGCGCTCGACGTGGTGGACGTGGCCCGGCTCGGCAGGGGCGGCCTACTCGGAAGGGGCTCGCACGAACAGCCGCCCACGCCGTTCGACGAGACCACCGTCGAGGGCGCGGTCGTCGGCGTGTTCCACAATCCGGCATTCGCCGCCCATGCCTGTGAGCTGGAGGTGGACCCGGTCACCGGGGAGGTCACGGTGCAGCGCTACGTGATCGCCCAGGACGTGGGCAGGGTGGTGAACCCGCTCTATGCAGAAGGCCAGATGGCCGGTGCCGTCGTGCAGGGGCTCGGCCAGGCCCTGTACGAGGAGCTCGTGTATCGGGACGGCGAGGTGCTCAACCCGAATCTCACCGACTACAAGCTCCCCACGATCGTCGACGTCCCCGAGATCGAGACCATCCTCG
>CAYXHU010000336.1:0-2917 GCA_964464675.1 uncultured Acidimicrobiia bacterium | reverse complement strand
ACGCCTCGCCGCGCTCGACGTTCCACGTGGCGTACTGGCGGAGCGGCTTGCCGACGCAGCACGGACAGCCGTCCTCGCAGGGGCAGTTGCGGATCGCGTCGAGTACGGCGTTGTCAACTTTGCTGATCATGTCGCTCCTGAGCTCGAGGAGCCTGGAACGCGACTGATCGCCGATCCCGCGGGTCTCCGTGAACCCGCCAGCGTACCGGGTCGACACCGATGTGCGAGGACCTAGTCTCAGATCGTGGGTGCCCCGCCCGTCGTCCGTCACGGATGGCGACGCTCGTTCGATGCAGTCGCCGATCTCGGTGCACGACCCCGCGACCCCGAACACGTCGACGGGACTGCGCTGCACGGGATCCCGCTGGGAGGGATCGGCACCGGGAGCTTCGGGCGCGACTGGCGCGGCACGTTCCACGGGCGATCGCAGTCTCCCGGGATCGTCGACACCACGCCGCTAGCCGCCGACTGCTTCGCGATGGCGCAGCGGACGGCCGGAGGGCTCGCCTCGGCCGAGGTTCTCTCGCCCCGCCCCGTGTCGGCGCCCGGCCTCGCCGGCTGGGCCTTCCCGAGGCGTCCACCGGACGGCGAGTATCGGGCGCTGTTCCCGAAGGCCGTGTTCCGCTACGCAGCGGCCCCCGGCCGTCCGGTGGCGGCGACGTGCGAGCAGTTCTCGCCCGTGATCCCCCACCGGGTCGATCTCGCCACGCTCCCGGCGGCCGTCTTCCGGTGGTCGCTTCAGAACCCGAGCGAGGAACCGGTCGAGGTGGGGATCCTGTTGTCGTTCACGAATCCGCTCCCGACGGCAGCCCACTACGGCAGACGCGCTTCCACCGAGCGAGGCCGGGTCGTCGAGTTCGGCGCGCCCGGCCGGCCCATGTCGGCCGCGATCGCCGTCGCAGACACCGCAGAGGTGGCCGCGTCCCACCACGCCTGCTTCTTCACCGAGGAGGATGGGCGCCGGGTCTGGGAACCGTTCGCGAGCACAGCACGGCTGTCCGGCGACGACGCCTGGTGGGCGGCCGGGGTCCCGCCCAGCGAGGGCCGGCCGGTGACGACGGCCGGTGCGGTCTGCGGCACGGTGACCGTGCCTCCGGGTTCCACCCGCACCATGACCTTCTCGCTGGCCTGGGATCTGCCGTTGGTGACGTTCGGGTCGGGCCGGACCCACCGGCGCCGCCACACCGAGTGGTACGGCGACGCGGGTAGGAACGCGCCGGCGATGGCGGTGGAGGCGCTTCGCCGTGCCGACGAGTGGAGCGCGACGATCGACACCTGGCACGAAGCCCACTTCGCCGCCGACCGGCCGCCGGAGCTCACCTCGATGCTCCTCAACGAGCTCGCGATGCTCGTCGAGGGATGGCCGGTGTGGACCACCGGGTCGGTTGACGGCCGGGTCGGGCCCTTCTTCGGGCTGATCGAGTGCCTCGACTACCCGCACTACGACACGCTGGACCTGTGGAGCTACGGGTCCTGGGCTCTCCATCACCTGTGGCCGGATGCCGCCCGACTGGTGGCCGCCGAGTACGCACGCGCAGTGCTCGCCCACGATCCCCTGCCCCGCCGCTCCTCGGACGGAGCGATCTTCCCGACCAACCGGGCCGGAATCGCGCCGCACGATCTCGGCAGCCCGCGCGAGGATCCGGGCGCGCTGGTGAACTCGTACGTCTACCGCGACCCGACCCGCTGGAAGGACCTCAACGCCCATTTCGTGCTGGTGGCGCGCCGCGACTCGGCGGACGACCCTGCTCTCGCCGCGGAGATCTTCCCGGCGGTCGAGGCCGCCATCGAGTGCCTCGCCGCCCACGACACCGACGGCGACGGGATGATCGAGAACGACGGAACACCCGACCAGACCTTCGACAATCTGCCCATGTCCGGCGTCTCGGCGTATTGCGGGGGGCTGTGGCCGGCGGCCCTGTCGGCCGGCGCGGCGATGGCCGCCGACCTGGGCCGCACCGAAGCGGCGGCCGGATGGTCGGAGCTGGCTCGGGCAGCGGGGCGGGTGTTCCGGGACGTGCTGTGGACGGGCAGCCACTTCCGCTTCGACTCGGGAGGCTCCTTCGGAGATGCGGTCTTCGCCGAGCAGCTGTTCGGGCCGTGGTACGCCGAGCGGATCGGCCTGAACCCGGTGGTTCCTCCCGACATGGCCCGCGACGCGCTGCGCAGGATCGTGGAGGAGAACACCACCGACGCGGGGCTGGTCACTCTGTCGGATCGGGAGGGCGACGCCCCGCAGGCCACCGAGGTGCTCGTCGGAATCAACCTCTCGGTCGCCTGCCAACTGGCCTGGTGGGGCCTCGATGACGAGGCTCACCGGGTCTGGGAGACGATCCGGCGCGGCATCTACGACGAGCGCGGGCTGTGGTTCCGGACCCCGTCGGCCTGGGAGGTGGCCGGCCCTCGTTTCCGGGCGGCGCACAACCTCCGACCGCTGGTGATCTGGGCCATGGTGGGCACCGACGAGGCGAACCGGGTCGGGAACGCGATCGCGTCCACCGCCCCTCATCCACCGTCCGGCGGTGCCTCCAGAACGGCACCCCGAGATCGCCGAGCCCCTCGGCTCGGCTGATCGCCTAGAGGAGCCGGGCCGGTCCGTCCGCCGGGTCGATCCTGCTCGGTCCATCGACCTCATCGAAGCCGCGGTCCGGGCCGACGATGACGTCGATGCCGTGAACCCGGCACGTCGCCGCGTGGACGAGATCCCGACCGGAGAGGTCGCGCAAGGGGTGCGGGGCTCCGGCGCCGAACATGATCACGGCCGTGTCGAAGAAGACGCTCACGGCGTCGCCCCCGCAGAGGATCTGGTGCAGGAGCACCTGCGGATTCGTGGTTCGCCGGCGCACTCCGGGGGTCGGTGCTCGTGTCACATCTGGTTCGTATGGTGTGTGGATGGAAGCGCTGGTCGATGCTCCGG
>CAYXHU010000335.1:0-2928 GCA_964464675.1 uncultured Acidimicrobiia bacterium | reverse complement strand
CAGCGAGACTCGAGCCGAGATCAGTGCCCTCGGCGCCGACGGAGGGCTGGTCGGCCTCCTGGACCCGGACGGAGCAGTGCTTCGGCCTGGGGAGGCGCGGGGTGAGACCGTGCGACTCCTCCAGGAGTGGCTGATCATCGCAGGCTTCGACCCGGGTCCGGTGGACGGGGTCTATGGGCAGGCGACCGCCGACGCAGTCTCCGACTTCCAGTCGACTTCCGGCCTCGTGCCGGACGGCAAGGTGGGCCCGGATACCCGCAGGGCCCTGGCCGCCTACCTGGGCCTGGAGGACCTCCCCACCTGCGGCTGATCGCCGCACGGTGATCCGATTCGCATCGCGCGTCGCGCCGCGTCGTCCTCTACAGTCATCTCGCATCGACCCGAGGAGAGCACCCCGTGACGACGCCCCCGCCCCCGCCGCCGCCCGACGCTCCTCCCCCTCCGCCGGGTCCGACTCCGGGTGCTCCTCCCGAGTGGTACCGCCAGCCCGGGCTGCTCGCGTTCCTCGGAGTGGTGGCCGCCGGTATGGCCGGGATCATCCTGGTGGTCGTCCTGAGCGGCGACGACGGGGCCGGCCCCGGCACCACCATCGCCGCGACCACGAGCACGGCGCCGTCCACGACCACGACGCTCACGCCGTCCACGACGACCACCTCCCAGCCGCCCACCACGACGTCGACGAGCACGACCACCACCAGCACCACGACGACGAGTACCACCACGACGACCACGACGCAGCCGACCACGACCACCGAGACGCCGACGACGTCGCTCCCGCCGGGAGACCCCTACCCCGAGTACGTGGAGGTCACCGACGACAGCGGCAGGATCACCTTGGAAGTCCCGGTGGCGTGGAGCGACACCCTCGGCAGCCCGTGGGAGCGCGACGGTGAGGAGATCGGCGTCGCGCTGAGCGCCTCCCCGGATCGGGACGCGTTCTACGACTCGTGGGGGATGCCCGGCGTCTTCATCGGCGCCAGCAGCCTGATGGGCACGATCACCGAGTACCTGGACTCCAACCTGTTCGACGCCTCGTGCACCTACGCGGGCCGCTCCGACTACGAAGACCCGCTCTACACCGGCCTGCTCGACACGTGGGTCGACTGTGGGGACGAAGGCTCGGTGTTCGAGATCCTCGCGGTCGTCTCCGCCGACGGCCTCGAGCTCATCGTCGTCGAGGTGATCTCGGTCACGCAGGCCGACCTCGAGGCGGCGCAGCGCATCCACGACACGTTCGTGGTGCAGGGCGCCTGACGCTCAATCGACGAGCGCGGCGATGCTGCGAAACGCCGCCGTGGACCTGAGGCGCTCCGGATCGCCCAGGGCGTCGTCCACGTCGGGGTCGTAGGGGATCGTCCCGAGGAACGGGACCCCGTACCGGTCGGCCAGTCGTGCCACACCGTCGCCGGAACGATGCATGTTCGCGACCAGCCCGACGATCGGTGAGCCGATCTCGACCAGCAAGCGCACGGCCCGCTCGACGCTCGCCAGGACCACCGGGGAAGCGCCTCCTACGACCAGGAACTCGGCGCGTTCGATCAACCCGACCACGTCCAGGGCCGTGTCGCCCAGGCCCGGCGGCATGTCGATCACGAGGAGGTCGAGGTCGCCCCATCGGGTGATCGCCAGCAATTCGAGCAGGGCGTTCGTGGCCTCCGTCCCCCGCAGCGGAGCCGGCGTGTCCCCCGAGAAGCAGGCGACCGACATGAGGCGGATCCCGGCGGCGTCGATGGGCTCGATCCCGAACTCCTCTGCCGGGGCGTGCGGCTCTGTGCCCAGGATCACGTGGCTGCTCGGCGAGGTGAAGTCGAGGTCGAAGAGGCCCACCCGCAGCCCCCTGTCGGAAGCGGCGAGCGCCAACGCGGCGGCTACCAGGCTCTTCCCGATCCCACCCTTGCTCCCGGTGACCGCCACGATGCGCCGCGCCGGACGGAGCCGGTCGTCGACTGCGGCCAGACGGGGGTCCTCAGCCATCCTGCCCGTCCGCTCCGCTGCCCTCGACCCTCTGCAAGGTGATTCCCCTGCCGGCCACGATGTCGAAGTCCGGGCTGTCGCAACCGGGACAGCGCAGGAAGGCGTGCGACAACTCCGGGATCATGTGCATGGCCTCGAGGGCGTCGGGCTCGTCGGTGTCCGCCTCGTCCCGTCCGAACTCCCGACCGCACAGCCGGCACCGGAACACCACCGGTTCGACGGTGACGCTGAACTCCACGCCGGCGAGCGCCGGCACGTCTCCCGGGAGGACCTGCGTCAGGGAGTACTCGAACAAGTCCGAGCGGATGCGCTGCAGCTCGCCGACGCTCACCACGATCCGTTCGATGCGCGCGATGCCGGCCTCCTCGGCGGCGCGCAGTGCCGTCTTGACCACGGCGTCGGCGAGGGCGAACTCGTGCATCGCGGAGATGCTACCGAGGGCCCCGTGCTGTCGGGCCGGGCCGGCGTGAGGAGCGAGCATATCTAGGTATGCTGTCCTGAAGCGAGCCCGTACCGAGGTTTCCATGAGCGAAGGTCTCCGCATCGGCCACGCCGCGGCGCTCCTCGGCGTCAGCGTCGACACGCTCCGCCGCTGGGAGGAAGAGGGCCGGATCACCGTCGGCCGCTCGCCCGGCGGCCAGCGAATCGTCGCCGTGGACGAGCTCAGACGCCTGATCGGCGAACGGCACACCTCCCAGACACCGATCACCCGGTCTTCTGCCCGCAACCAGATGGAGGCGATCGTGACGAACGTCGTCGCCGATCGTGCCGCCTCGTCGGTCGAGATGCAGGCCGGCCCCTTCCGCCTCGTCGCGCTGATGACCACCGAGAGCGTCGAAGAGCTCGGCCTGGTACCCGGGACTCGCGTCGTCGCCTCCGTGAAGGCGACCAGCGTCGTGGTGGGGCTGCCCCGGTGAACGGCAGGCGAGGCGTGGCCGCTGCGTTCCTCGGCGT
>CAYXHU010000334.1:0-2938 GCA_964464675.1 uncultured Acidimicrobiia bacterium | reverse complement strand
GACCGGCTCGATCGCTTTCAGCCCCTCATCGATGTCATTCAGCAGGCCTTTGGTCTTCTCTAGCTCGGGATTCAGACCCGGATCTCCCCCGGCCCCTGTCAGGGCTTCGGTTGTCTTGCTAATGGACAGGCGCATCCTGTTCTCCAGGCCGTCAGCCACCGCGTCGACGTGCCGTAGGAGGCCTCGGGCATGAACTCGATGCCGGGAAGTCCTCCCAGCCCGATGCGGTACCGGTCGAAGACGGCGCGCCGGGCGGCGACGCGGTCTGCCAGGTAGCGCAGCTGGCCGCGGCCTACGGCCGCCAGGAGATTGGAGAGGCGGTAGTTGAACCCCATCTCGGAATGCTGGTAGTGCGGAGCCGGCTCCCGGGCTTGCGAAGCGAGGTGCCGGGCCCGTGCGATGGCGCCGGCGTCGTCGGCGAGCAGTGCCCCGCCTCCGGACGTCGTGATGATCTTGTTGCCGTTGAACGAGAGCACCCCGAAGTCACCGAAGCTGCCCGCGGCCCGGTCGTTCGCAGTGGCTCCCAGCGACTCGGCGGCGTCCTCGATCAGCTTCACGCCGTAGTCCCGGCAGAGCGGTTCGATCCGTGCGTAGTCGGCGCACTGGCCGTAGAGGTCCACGGCGACCACCGCCTTGGGCAGGCGGCGGCGCCGCGCCGAGGAGCGCAGTTCGTGCTCGAGCAGGTCCGGATCGAGCGTCCAGGTCTGCGGGTGGGAGTCGACGAACACCGGGACGGCCCCCACGTAGCGGATCGGATTGGCGCTGGCGACGAAGGTCAACGTGGAGCACACCACCCGGTCGCCCGGCTCGACGCCGGCGAGGAGCAGGGCGAGGTGCAGGCCGGCGGTGCCGCTCGACAACGCTGCCGCGGCGCCGACTCCGCAGCGTGCGGCCAGTTCCGCCTCGAATGCGTCCACGTGCGGTCCGAGCGGGGCGATCCAGTTGCCGGCGACGGCGTCGGCCAACAGGGCGGCCTCTGCCTCTCCCAGATGAGGCGGGGAGAGCAGAATCGGGTCAGTCTCGTCGGCGGGAACGGGCGGGGCCGCCGGCCATCGCGAGGATCGGCGCGCCGCGCTCACGACGACGGTCCCCGGTACTCGGCCCTGAGTATGTCCGCCTGGGCGGCCCCGGACCGGGAGAACGCCACACGGAGGGTCTTGAAGAGGATCTGGTGGTCGAGCCGGAGGCTCCACTCGTCGACGTAGCGGCAGTCGAGTGCGAACGCGTCCTCCCAGGAGAGGACCGTCCTGCCGCCGACCTGGGCGAGGCCGGTGATTCCCGGTTTGACGTCGTGGCGGCGGGCCTGCTCCGGCGTGTACCGGTCGAGGTACTCCACGAGCAGTGGACGAGGACCGACGAGGCTCATGTCGCCTCGCAGCACGTTCCACAGCTGCGGGAGCTCGTCGATACTGGTGCGCCGCAGGATCCGGCCGATCGGCGTGAGCCGCTCCTCGTCGGGGAGGAGGCGGCCATGTGCGTCGCGTGCTTCGCTCATCGTCCGGAGCTTGAGGAGGGGGAATGGACTGCCGTGCAGTCCGGGGCGGACCTGGCGGAACAGCACGGGGCGGCCCATCGTCGTCCACACCAGCGCGCCGGCGACCACGCAGAGGGGGAGGGTGGCGACGAGGACGGCGAAGGCGATGACCACGTCCTCGACACGCTTCAAGGCTCTTCGGCTCACGGCTCGTTCCCGGTCTTGAGGTGGGCGGCTGGAGACCACTATACTACTTAAAGTAGTCATAGGTAATACCTAGGGTGTTGCCAGTTCCTTGCGCCGGGGGTGCACGATCAGGGTCCTCCATCTGGTCAAGACGAACGCAGGCGGGGAATGGGCCCTGCGGCAGATGCGCGAGTTGCGCGCCTCCGGGATCGACGTCCACGTGGCCCTGCCGGGCGGCCGGTCGCTGCGGCACGACGGATTCATGAACGGCATCACCGCCCACGACGCCTCGCTCGACTTCCCCAAGCGCCGGCCGTGGCGGTTCCGCCCGATCGCCGGGCGCCTGCAGGCACTGGTCGAGGAGGTGGAACCGGACGTCATCCACAGCCACTTCGTCGGCACCACGCTCACGATGCGGCTGGCGCTCGGGAGGAACCATCCGACACCGCGGGTCTTCCAGGTGCCCGGTCCGCTGCACCTCGAGCATCCGGCCTTTCGGTTCGGGGAACTGGCCACGGCGGGACCGCGGGACCACTGGGTGGCGTCCTGCGTGTGGACGCGGGACGCATACCTCCGCTCCCGGCGGGCCGGGGGCCGCGTGTTCCTCTCGTACTACGGCACCGACGTCGGTGATCTGACCCCCCGGCCGCCGGGAATCCTGAGATCCGAACTGGGCATCGATGCGAACGTCCCGGTGGTCGGGATGGTGGCCTACATGTACCCGCCCAAGTGGTACCTGGGACAGCGAACCGGGATCAAGGGGCACGAGGACCTCATCGAGGCGGTCGCCGGGTGCCTGCCCCGGTTCCCCGACCTGCGGGTCGTGTTCGTGGGAGGCGCATGGATCGGCGGGGAGGCCTACGAGCGTCGCGTGCGGGCATTGGCACAGCGCCGCCTGGGGTCCGCGGCGGTCTTCCTCGGGACGCGCTACGACGTCGCCGACCTGTACGCCGACTTCGACGTCGCCGTCCATCCGTCCCACTCGGAGAACATCGGGGGCGCGGTCGAATCGCTGCTGCTCGCGGTGCCGACCGTCGCCACCCGGGTCGGCGGATTCCCCGACGTCGTCGTGCCCGGAGAGACCGGCTGGCTGGTGCCTCCCCGGAGCCCGGGCTCACTCGCCGAGGCGGTCGCCGACGCCCTCACCCGGCGCGATGAGGCACATGCCATGGCCGCCAGGGGGCGGGAGCGGATGTCGGACATGTTCGACGTTCGCTCCACCAGCGCCCAGATCGGCCGCATCTACGAGGAGATCGCCTCATGAGCAGCTCCGCCGAC
>CAYXHU010000333.1:0-2944 GCA_964464675.1 uncultured Acidimicrobiia bacterium | reverse complement strand
CGAGGGTGCACTCCCAACCTACCGGTCCCCGAGCGCCGCGGCCCGGAGCACTCCGTCCCCGCGACACGGACCAACGACCCCGGGCGCGCCCCGTCCCCCCTGCCGTAGAGTGAGCGCCGTGGAGGCTTCGTGTCGCTGACTGGCGTCGTCGAGTACCTGCGGCCGCATACGGTCGAACAGGCCTTCGCTGCGCTGGGCCCCGCAGCGCGCCCCGTGGCCGGGGGCACCGACCTCATCCTCCACGCGCCGGCGAGCGTCACCACGCTGATCGACCTCAACGAGCTCCCGCTCGACTTCATCAGGCACGGCGATGGCCATCGCATCGGCGCCAACACGCTGCTGGCCGCCATCGAGGAGCACCCGGAGTTGGCCGCCCATCTCGGCGGCGTGCTGCCGGAGATGCTCCGCCACGTCGGCTCCCCGCTGCTGCGCAACGCGGCGACGATCGGTGGCCATCTCGCCAGAGGCAGGCTCTCCGACGTCGTCCCGGTGCTGCTCGCGCTCGATGCCACCATCACGATCTTCGACGGCATCACCAGGACCCTCACGCTGGAGGACTTCTACCGGTCGGAGACTCACCGGCGGAGGATGCTGATCACCGAGGTGGGGATCCCGCCGGCCGCCCCGAGATCGGCGGCCGCCTTCGTCAAGCTGAGCCGGTCGTTCTTCGACCTGGCGATGCTCAACTGCGCGTGCCGCGTGGACCTCGATGGGGACGGAACCGTCGCCTCCGCCCGGGTCGTGGTCGGTGAGACCCCCGCCCTCGGCGCCCCGGTCGCATCTGCCGCCGCGGTGCTCCGCGGAACCTCCCTGACGGACGACGATCTCGCTGCGGCGGCACGGGAGGCGGTCGCGGCGATCGAGTTCGGTTCCGACTCGAGGGCATCGGCCGAGTACCGCGCCGACTTGTGCCGGGCCGCGGTGCGGCGATGCCTGGCAACGGCGCGGGAGCGGCTTGGAGGCCTCTCATGAGAGTCGACGTGACGGTCGACGGCGTGGCGCACACCGCCGAGATCGATCCCGGCGAGAGCCTCATGGAGGTGCTGCGCCGCCTCGGCTACAAGAGCGTCAAGAACGGATGCGACAACGGCGACTGCGGGTCGTGCACGGTCCTGCTCGACGGGAGGGCCGTCAACGCCTGCCTGGTGTTCGCGGCCCGCGCTGCGGAACGAGCGGTGACCACCGTCGAGGGCTTCCCCGCCGACGCCCTGCACCCGGTCCAGGAGGCGATGCTCGCACTCGGCGGCATCCAGTGCGGGTTCTGCACCCCCGGCATGGTGATGCTGGCGGTCGACCTGTTGCGGCGCCACCCCAACCCGACCGAGGCGCAGGTCCGGGACGCCCTGGCCGGGAATTTCTGCAGGTGCACCGGGTACGTGAAGCAGGTGGAAGCCATTCTCTCGGCGGCGGGGGGCGGCGGTGGTTGACAAGTTCGAGGTGGTCGGGTTCAACGAACGCAAGGTGGACGGCGCGGCCCTCGTGACCGGCAAGCCGGTCTTCGCCGGAGACCTGGACCAGCCCGGCACGCTGTACCTGGCCATGCTCACCAGCCCGCACCCGCACGCGAGGATCCGGTCGATCGACGTGTCGGCGGCCGAGGCGACCGAGGGAGTCGCCTTGGTGCTCACCCACGAGAACACCCCGTCCGTGCGGTACACGACCGCGGGCCAGGGCTACCCCGAGCCGAGCCCCTACGACGCCCGCATGTTCGACGAGAAGGTGCGGTTCGTCGGAGACCGCGTGGCGGTGGTCGCCGCCGAGTCGAAGGCGATCGCCGCAGCGGCGGCCGCAGCGATCACGGTGGACTACGAGCTCCTCGAGCCGGTGCTCTCCATCGATGCGGCCCTGGAGTCCGGCGCCCCGGTGATCCACGACGAGCCCGACGCCACCGGCGTCTGGGACGCGGCGAGCAACGTGGCGGCCGCCGTCGACGTGCGGGTCGGCGACGTCGAAGGCGCGTGGGGCGACTGCGACGTCGTCGTCGAGACCACCACCGAGACCCAGTACGCCCAGCACGCCCCGCTCGAGCCGCACGTCTGCCGCTCCTACCTCGACGAGAACGGGCGCCTGGTGCTCTACACCAGCACCCAGGTGCCGTTCCACGCCCGGCGGATCGTCGCCCGGGTACTGGGGATCCCGATCCACCGGGTCCGGGTGATCAAACCCCGCCTCGGGGGAGGATTCGGCGTGAAGCAGGAGATCCTCCTCGAGGACGTGTGCGGCCTGGTGACGCTGCGCACCGGACGTCCGGCACTCTGGGAGTTCAGCCGCCGCGAGGAGTTCGTGTCGGCCCGCACCCGGCACCCCTTCCGCGTCCGCGTGAAGGTGGGAGCCATGTCCGACGGGACACTGCACGCCATCGACCTCGATGCCGTCCAGAACACTGGGGCGTACGGGACCCACAGCCTCACGGTGCTGTCGAACGCCGGCAGCAAGACGCTGCCGCTGTACAACAAGGCCCCGCACGTCCGGTTCACCGGACGGTCCGTCTACACCAACCTGCCGGTGGGCGGGGCCTACCGGGGCTACGGGGCGACCCAGGCGTACTTCGCGCTGGAGACCGCCCTCGACGAGGTGGCCCGCCGCCTGGAGATCGACCCCGTGGAGCTTCGCCGCCGCAACCACATCCGCGAAGGGGAGACCTCGCCGATCTTCGAGAAGCTCGGCGAGGGACGGGAGGGCGTGGCGATGACCATCGGGTCCTGCGGCCTCCCCGACTGCCTCACCGAGGGCATGGACGCCTTCGCATGGGAGGAGAAGCGCCGCAGAGCACCCGACACCGGCGCCGTGCGCCGCGGCATCGGCATGTCCACCCACATGCAAGGCTCCGGGATCCCGCTCATCGACATGGCGGCCGCCACCGTCAAGATGAACGACGACGGCTCGTTCAACCTGTTGATCGGCGCCACCGACCTCGGCACCGGATCGGACACGGTCCTCGCCC
>CAYXHU010000332.1:0-2953 GCA_964464675.1 uncultured Acidimicrobiia bacterium | reverse complement strand
TCGGGGACGGTGCGCGGCCTGCACTTCCAGGTGCCCCCGTTTGCCCAGGACAAGCTGGTGCGGGTCGCTCGCGGGGCCGTGTACGACGTGGCCGTGGACATCCGGCGTGGTTCCCCCTCCTACGGCCGCCACGTGGGCGTCGTGCTGAGCGAACGGAACTGGGAGCAGCTGCTCGTGCCGCGCGGCTTCGCTCACGGGTTCTGCACGCTGGAGCCCGACACGGAGGTCCTGTACAAGGTGACCGCCCACTACTCACAGGAACACGACCGGGGGATCCGGTGGGACGACCCTGCCCTCGGCATCGCATGGCCGGTGGAACGGGCGGTGCTCTCCGACAAGGACCGGACCTGGCCGCCGCTTGCCGAACTCCCCGAGCACTTCACCTACCGAGGAGGGGCCTGATGGGTCGGCGCTACCTGGTGACCGGCGGTGCCGGGTTCATCGGTTCGAACTTCGTGCGCTACGTCCTCGATCGCGAGCCGGCCGCCCGCGTCACCAACCTGGATGCGCTCACCTATGCGGGTGTTCGGGCCACGGTCGACGAGTTGGATGCCTCCGACCGCCACACCTTCGTGCACGGCGACATCCGCGACCGGGATCTAGTGGAGGCGCTGATCCCGGAGCACGACGTGGTCGTCAACTTCGCCGCGGAAAGCCACGTCGATCGCTCCATCGAGGGACCTTCGGTGTTCCTGGAGACGAACGTCGTGGGCACCGGCGTGCTCGTCGATGCGTGCCGGCGACACCGGGTGCCGAGGTTCGTGCAGGTATCGACCGACGAGGTGTACGGGTCGATAACCGACGGGTTCGCCGCCGAGAACGCACCGCTGCACCCGTCGTCGCCGTACTCGGCATCGAAGGCTTCGGCCGATCTGCTCGTCGCCTCCTACGGCGTCACCTTCGGGTACCCGGCGATCATCACCCGGTGCACCAACAACTACGGGCCCTATCAGTTCCCCGAGAAGGTGATCCCGCTGTTCGTCACCAACCTGCTGTCCGGCCGGAAGGTGCCGCTCTACGGGGACGGCCGCAACGAACGCGACTGGCTGTACGTCGAGGATCACTGCGCGGCGATCCACATGCTCGTGGACGAGGGGACCCCCGGCGAGACCTACAACATCGGGGCGAATGCCCAGCTGCCCAACATCGCGCTCACGAGGGCGATCATCGCCGCGTTGGGCATGGACGAGTCCATGATCGAACGCGTGCCCGACCGGCCCGGGCACGACCTGCGGTACGCAGTCGATTCGACGAAGATCAGGGCCCTCGGGTGGGCGCCGGCCCACTCGTTCGAGGAGCGTCTCGCCGACACGATCGAGTGGTACCGGGATCGTGAGGACTGGTGGAGCCCACTGAAGGGAGGCGGGTGACCATGAAGGGCGTGGTGCTGGCAGGGGGCACGGGCAGCAGGCTGCGGCCGATCACCTTCTCCATGGCCAAGCAACTGGTGCCGGTGGCCAACAAGCCGATCCTGTTCTACGGGCTCGAGGATCTCGCCGAGGCGGGCATCGGCGAAGTGGGGATCATCGTCTCCCCCGAGACCGGCGACGAGGTGCGGGCCGCGGTCGGCGACGGCTCGGCACTGGGCCTGGAGGTCACGTTCATCGTGCAGGACCGCCCCCTGGGGCTGGCGCACGCCTTGAAGACGGCGCTGCCGTTCGTCGACGGCGACGACTGTCTCATGTACCTCGGCGACAACCTGGTGAAGGACGGTGTGAGAGACGTCGTCGCCGACTTCGCGCAGCACAAGCCGAACTGCCAGATCATGCTGTCCCCGGTCGACAACCCGTCCGCGTTCGGGGTCGCCGAGGTGGACGAGCACGGCGGCATCGTGCGCCTCATCGAGAAGCCCACGGTGCCGCCGTCCGATCTGGCCCTCGTCGGGGTGTACCTGTTCGATTCCTCGATCGCCGAGGCGGTCGAAGCCATTCGCCCGTCGGCACGGGGGGAGTTCGAGATCACCGACGCCATCCAGTGGCTGATCGAACACGGCCGCACGGTGCGCGCTTCGGTGGTGCGGAACTGGTGGAAGGACACCGGCACCAAGGCCGACCTGCTGCACGCCCAGGAACTGCTCATCTCCGAGATGGCCGAAGGCATCGACGGCGAACTGGTGGACACCCGGGTGCGGGGCGCAGTGCACGTCGGCGTAGGGTCCCAGCTGGTGGACTGCGACATCACGGGGCCGGTCATCATCGGGGACAACGTCCAGATGAGCCGGACGGTGATCGGGCCGCGGACCTCCATCGGCCACGACTGCCGGCTCAGCGACGCCGCGGTGGAAGGCTCGATCGTGATGGACGAGGCAGAGGTGCACGGGTGGCGGATCCGCGACTCGTTGCTCGGGCGGGGGGCGCGGCTGCGCGGCTCGGCGCCTCCGTCCTTCGTCGAGATGACGCTCGGCGAGCGTTCCGAGATCGTCGGCGAGTGATCCTCGTCACCGGGGGCACCGGCCAGCTGGGAACCGCGTTCCGGGGCCTGGTGCCGGATGCCTGCTTCCCGTCCCGCGCGGAGCTCGATCTGTCCCTGCCGGAAGGACTGGCCGAGCAGGTCGCTCGGTTCGCCCCGGCGGCGATCATCAACTGCGCGGCCTACACCGCCGTGGACCGGGCCGAGGACGAGGAGCAGGTGGCGACCGTCGTGAACGGCGACTCGGTGGGTGTGCTGGCCGGCTGCGCCGCAGAACGCGGGATCCCGTTCGTGACGTTCTCCACCGACTATGTCTTCGACGGCACGGCCCAGAGCCCCTACGTCGAGTCGTCGCCACCGAACCCGGTGAACGCGTACGGTCGGTCCAAGCGGGCCGGCGAGATCGCCGCGCTCTCCTCTCACCCCGACGCCCTGGTGGTGCGGACGTCGTGGGTGATCAGCGGGACTCATCCCAATTTCGTGGCGACCATGCTGCGGCTGGCGGCCGAGCGGGAACTGAAGGTCGTCGACGACCAGTGGGGCT
>CAYXHU010000331.1:0-2958 GCA_964464675.1 uncultured Acidimicrobiia bacterium | reverse complement strand
CAGCAGCACGACCGCCAAGTCCCCGACCCGTTTGCTCTGCACGTAGAGGGCACTCGTCGACAAGGGCACCGTGAGCTCCCACCCCTCGAGGAGGTGCACGATGGCCAGTCGGCCGGTGTGCTCCTCGTAGGCCGAGACGAGCGATCGCATCGGGAATCCGGCGAGATTGCAGGACGATACGAAGCGGGCCATCTCGTCCGACAACACGGCGCGCAGATCCACCACCAGCGTCGTGTTCGGATCGATCGGTCGATCCGGCTGGGATCCGCTCGGGTCGAGCACCGCGACCACGTCGACGTGCGGGGCGCCGCGCAGGTCGTCGACCAGGGATTTCTCGTTGGTGACGAGGACCATGCGCTCGGTCCATGGCCGACGCCGCCGCACCGCCCGGTGAGCGATGGCCAGCGTCAGCCACGACAGCGTCGAGACGACCAGATAGTTCCGCGACCAGTAGGCACGGCTGAACACGAGCGCCAGACCCGTGACCGCCAGCGCCAGCCCGACGATGGAGAACGCCCGTCCGAACGACGGCCGGGGAGCGACCGCACCCGCGCTGCGGTTCGTCACGAAGAGCCCGACCAGCGCGCCGCCGCCCATGGCGAGGAGCAGCGTCCAGACGTCGTCGCGGAACTCCCACGGGAACGGCGTCCCGAATACGATCAGGGATCCGACTTCGAGGGCGATCACCAACCCTGCGAGGTCCAGTGCGCCCGAGACCGCGAGCACGCGTCGTGCCATCGCTGCCTCAGGCTAGTACCGGAGGCCGGCGCCGATCCCGGCTCCTAGCCGCCGTCTGAGAGCCTCACAGCCAGTTCGACGAGCGTTCGCACCCCGAAGCCCGTCCCTCCCTTCTGCACGTAGTGCTCCGCCTCGGAGGACCGTGCCGGGCCGGCGATGTCGAGATGGGCCCAGGGCACCTCACCGACGAACTCCTTGAGGAGCAGCGCCGCGTTGATGGCTCCCCCGTAGCGAGGCCCGGTGTTCTTCATGTCGGCGACGTCGGAGTCGATGAGCTTGCGATAGTCGTCCGGCATCGGCAGCGGCCACAGCCGTTCGCCCGCGGCATCGGCCGCCGCACGCACCGTGTCGGGGGCGTCGCCGGTCCCGAACAGGCCACCGATCTTCTCTCCCAGCGCGACCATGCAGGCTCCGGTGAGCGTCGCCAGGTCGACGATGAGGTCGGGTTCCTCCTCGGCGGCGAGCGACAGGCCGTCGGCGAGGACGAGGCGGCCTTCGGCATCGGTGTTCATGACCTCGATCGTCTTGCCGTTGCGGGCCCGGAGCACGTCGCCCGGCCGCGTCGCCGACCCACTGGGCATGTTCTCGGTGATCGGGGTGATGCCGACCACCCGAACCGGAATCCGCAGCTCGGCGATGGCCTGCACGGCGCCGAAGACGGCGGCGGCTCCCGACATGTCGGTCTTCATGGTCTCCATCGCCTGAGCGGGCTTCAGCGACAGGCCCCCGCTGTCGAACACGATGCCCTTCCCGACGATGGCCAGGAACGCCTTCGGCGCGTCCGGCTCGTAGCGGAACACGACCATCCGCGGCGGGTTGACGCTGCCGGCGTTGACGCCGAGCAGGCCCCCGAACCCCTCGGCGATGCACTCGTCGAGGCCGTACACCGTGAGCGACATGCCGGTCCGGGCGGCGACCTCCTGGGCGATCTCGGCCATACGTGCCGGCGGCTTGTCCTTGGCAGGCGTGTTCACCAGGTCACGGGCCAGCATCACGCCGTCGGCGATCACCCGGGCACGCTGCGCCGCATCGAGGTCGGCGTCCCCGACGAAGTGCAGGGACTCGGTGAGCGACGGCTTCTTCTCCGACCGCTGCTCGTCGTACCGGTACTGGCCGAGCAGGAAGCCGAGGGCCGCGGCTTCCACTCCGCGAGCCGGGCCGCTCTCGTGGAGGGTGCTCACGACTCGGCGGGAGCGCATCGTCGCCAGCCCGGCGCTGCCGGCCGCCCGGCGCACGGCCTCCTCGTCGGGATCGGGGCCGAGGCCGACGAACACCACCGATCCGAACGGAAGGTCGGCCGAACCCGGGACGGTGACGACCTGGCCGGCCTTCCCCGAGAAGTCGGCAGCAGTCAGGTGGGCGTCGAGGTGCGGCCTGAGGCGGTCCGCCGCCCATCGGGCCCCGTCCGTCCACCCCAGGTCTGCTCCGACGCCCACGACGAGCGCATCGCCCGCGGCATCGTCGAGGGTCCCGCCCCCGGTGAATTCGATCATCGCTGCTCCTTCCTGCTCGGGAGCCACGTTCCTTCCGCAGCCCTGGCGAGCACGTACAGGTAGTCGGCGAGCCTGTTCAGGTACACGACCACCCTGGTGTCGGTGAGTTCCGCCACTTCGACCAGCGTGACCGCCCGCCGTTCGGCGCGCCGCACGATGGAGCGCGCCAGGTCGAGGTTGGCGGCCGCCACGGTCCCGCCCGGCACGACGAACTCGGTGGGGAGGCCGGCCTCGGCCACCACTGTGTCGATCCGCTCCTCGATGCGCTGCACCATGGCATCGGTGACTCTGCTCACCTCGTCGGTCAGTTTCGCCCGGTTGGCGGCCCCTGTGGCCAGTTCGGCGCCGACCACGAAGAGGTCGCGCTGTGCTTCCAGGATCCGGTCGGCGAGTGCTCCCTCTGCGGATGCCCTGGCGACGCCGAGGGCACTGACCGCCTCGTCGACCGTCCCGTACGCTTCGGGTCCGGCATCGTCTTTGCGGACCCGGCCGCCGTAGAACAAGCCCGTGGTCCCGTCGTCTCCGGTGCGTGTGTAGATGTTCACGATCGGCGATCGTACCCGTGCCCGGGCCGCCACCTCACACCAGGATCGGCCCATCCACGAGGAGGCGCCCGATGACGGCCGTCCCCGCTGCGGTCAGCAGGGCGAGATACGACAGCCCGGTGGCGGCCATCACCCCGGAGTATCCGGCCTCGCCGAGCGACGACCACACCACCGCCATGAGC
>CAYXHU010000330.1:0-2961 GCA_964464675.1 uncultured Acidimicrobiia bacterium | reverse complement strand
CCGTGGAACGCGCTCGTCGCGAAGTACTGGTCCGAGAGGCCGCTGCATCCGATGTCGCTGACGATCACCACCTTGGCGGGGTCGACGCCGCGGCGCACCAATGCGGCGTCCAGGGCGCCGAGGATGCCGGTGTGCCCGCAGCCCGGGCAGAAGGGGAACGGGCGCTCGTTCCGGTAGCTCCCGAGCGGCGTGATGGTGACGCTCGTCATCGCACCGCCTCCAGCAGCTCCTCGGGGGTGATCAGCTCGCCGTCCACCCGGTGGACGCCGGTCACCTCGCACCCGGGGGCGAGTCGCTCGACCTCACGCCGGTACTGCCCGAGGTTGAGCTCGGCGACGACGACGTGCTCGACCTGCGAGCAGGCATGCCGGAGCGCTCGTTCGGGGACCGGCCACAGCGAGTGGACCGTCGCCGCCGACACGGGCCCGCCGTCGGCCCGCCGCCTCCGCACCGCCTCCCGCACCGACCCGGCCGTGATCCCGTAGGCCACCAGGAGCGTCCGAGCTCCCGGCTCCAGGTCGAGGTCGACGAGCTCGAGCTCGTCGGGATGCCCGTCGATCTTGGCGGCGAGGTGCCGGTTGAGCGCTCCGACGATCTCCGGATCCTTCGTGATCAGTGCCTCCTCGTCGTGGGTGGACCCGGTGAAGCGCACCAGGCCCTCTCCGTAGCGCCGCATCTCCGGGACCGCGTCGGGCGGGTCGTAGCGGTAGGGCGGTCCGTCCGCGGAGGCCCGGGAGCGCTCCCGAACCGCAGCCGGGACGAACTCCGCCACGTCCACGGTCTGCGTGGTCAGGTTCAGCTCCTTGTCGGTGAGCACCAGCACCGGGCTGCGGAAACGCTCGGCGAGGTCGAACGCCCGCATCGTGAGCGTGTAGCACTCGGCCACGGTGGAGGGCGCCAGCACGATGAGCGGGTAGCCGCCGGACGTGCCCCAGCGAGCGAACTGCACGTCGCCCTGGCCCACGCTCGTCGCCCCGCCGGTGGCCGGGCCGAGCCGCTGCACGTCCACCACGACCAGCGGGACCTCGCCCATGACCGCCAGCCCCAGGTTCTCGCTGTACAGGCTCATCCCCGGCCCGCTGGTCGCGGTCAGCGCCCGCGCCCCGGCCATCACCGCCCCGATGCACATCCCGATCGAGGCGATCTCGTCCTCGCCCTGGACCGCCACCCCGCCCCGGCGCGGCAGCTCCCGCATCATCGCCATGAGGATCTGCGATGCGGGCGTGATCGGATAACCGGCGAAGAACGTACAGCCGGCATCGAGGGCGCCCCGCACGATGGCGGCCGTGCCGTCCAGGTACTCGCGCACCCCCCGATCGTCGGCCGGTGCGGCGCGCTGCGACAGGGGAGGAAGTCCCGGCCGACCGCCTCAGATGGCCCGGCCGGTGACCGGGTCGAAGCAGCGGACGTGCGGGACCGCCGCCTCCAGTTCGATCCGGTCGCCGGGGCGTTCTGTGCCCCCGGCTCGCAGCCGCGCCGTGGCACCGACCCCGGGAACGCCGAGATCCACCCGTGCGAACCGCTCGTCCCCGTGGTCCTCGATCCCGGTCACGCGGCCGTGCAGGCAGCGCCGGAACGGCGCCCCCGCCCGGGCTTCGGTGAGGTCCTGCGGCCGGATGCCGACCGTGACCGGGGCCCCCACGTAGTCGCGCCACCCCGGCGTCGCCGCCAGAGCGGCATCGTCCAGGGTGATCCGGTCGGTGCCCACGAGGACGTGCACCCCCTCGGCGTCCCGGGTGAGCTCGCCGGGGAGCAGGTTCATCTGCGGTGTCCCGATGAAGCCGGCGACCATGGTGTTCACCGGGTGGCGGAACACGTCGAGCGGTGCGTCGATCTGCTGGAGACGGCCTTCGTCGAAGACGGCGATCCGGTCCCCCAGCGACATCGCCTCCACCTGGTCGTTGGTGACGTACAGGATCGTGGCCCCCAGGTCGCGATGCAGGCGGCGGAGCTCGACCCGGCCTTCGATCCTGGCCTTGGCGTCGAGGTGCGCCAGCGGCTCGTCCATGAGGAGCGCCGAGGACTCCCTGACCACGGACCGCGCCGTCGCCACCGCTTGGCGGTGACCGGCGGAGAGCTGGGCCGGCTTGCGCTCCAGGAGATGCTCGATCCTGAAGTGGCGAGCCTCGTCGCGCGCCCTGCGGAGACGTTCGGACTCCGGCGTCACCCGCCTCACCTCGAGCGGGAACGTGATGTTGCCGAGGGCGCTCTTGTGCTCGTAGAGGGCGTAGTCCTGGAACACCATGGCGACGTCGCGGGCCTGGGGGCTCACACCGGTGACGTCTCGCCCACCGATCCTGACCGTCCCGGCGGTCGGCGTCTCCAGGCCGGCGATGATGCGCAGCAGCGTTGTCTTCCCCGAGCCTGACGGTCCCGTGATCGCCACGAACTCACCGTCGGCGACGGCCAGCTCGACGTCGTCAAGCACCGGGGGGTCGCCCCCGAACGCCTTCGACAATCCGGTCACGTGCACCGACGCCATGCACAGAGAGTAGGCCGGGGCGCCTACGCGGGGACGAACGAAAGCCGGACCCGGCGGTCGGTGTTGTCGCGGCTCGGGTCCACCAGCATGATCGACTGCCAGATCCCGAGCGCCGGGGAGCCGTCGATCACCGGCACCGTCAGCGACGGGGACACGAACGCCGGGATCACATGGTCTGCGCCGTGGCCGGGCGAACCGTGGCGGTGGACCCACCGGTCGTCCCGCGGGAACATCTCGTCGAGGTGGGCAATCAGGTCGGTGTCGCTCCCGGCCCCGGTCTCGAAGATCGCCACCCCCGCGGTGGCGTGCGGGGCGAACACCGAGACGAGGCCGTCGCCGCGCCCTGCCACGAAGCGGGCCACCTCGGCGGTGATGTCCACGGCGCTCGGCGAGCTCCCGGTGGTGATCCGGATCTCGACGGTGTCCATCGGCGCCCTAGAAGGCGTTCTCGCCCTCGAAGATGCGCGACACCGAGTCGT
>CAYXHU010000329.1:0-2993 GCA_964464675.1 uncultured Acidimicrobiia bacterium | reverse complement strand
ACGTGGACTCATCGGAGATGTCCTTCAAGATAGCTGCCCGGCAGGCCTTCAAGCTGGCCATGCAGCAGGGCAAGCCTGTGCTCCTGGAGCCCGTCATGAACCTCAGGGTGTACGTGAACGACCAGTACACCGGGGACATCATGAGCGACCTGAACTCCCGCAGGGGACGGGTCCTGGGCATGGACAACCTGGGCGGTGGCATTCAGCTCATCCGGGCCAAGGTCCCCGCCGCGGAGCTGCTGAAGTACGCCATCGAGCTGCGCTCCATCACCTCCGCCGGGGTGCCGACGAAGCTCTTGGTCGGGGCCATGCCCTCGTAGTCGACCGCGGTCAGCGAGTTCGCCGCCGCCAGGATGCCGGCGCGGGTCAGGTCGCCGTTGGCGATGGCCGCCTCGAGAGCCGCCTTGATGTTGTACTGCATGGACCACCCGGCGATGTAGCCGAGGTTGCGGTAGCTGGGGTCGCGTCCGGCAGCCTCGAAGGCGGCCCGCATGGCAACGTGCCCCGGGGTGTCGGCATCCCAGCCGGCCGTCGGCGAGGTGTGGAAGAACACCCCGGCCTCGAGCAGCGGCCGCACTGCGGTGTCCAGCAGGGCGGGATTCCACGAAGGCCCGACGCCCATGTAGAGAGCGGTCTGGTAGCCCGCCTGTGCCACGCCTCCCATGAGGGTCGCCAGCTCCTGCGGGCCGGTCACCACGAAGATCACGTCCGGCTGGTTGGTGGCCATGGCGATCACCGCATCGTCGAGCGTGCCGCCCGCCGACATCGGGATCTGCACCTGCTCGGCGACCGGATCACCCAGGCCATACTGCGCTGCGGCGTATTTGATGCCCGCCGCGTAGTCCTCGCCGTAGTCACCGGGGAACTTCACGATGCCGTAGGTGAAGGCCTCCTTGCCCTGGGACGCCATGACCTGGGTCATGACGTCGAAGCCGTTCATCGCCTCGGCGCAGTAGCTCGCCCCGGTCTCCAAGATGAGTCCGCCGTCGAAATCCGGGAAGCTCCACCCGGAGTACCAGGTGGACACGGCGGCGATGGTGTTGTCCTCGATGAACAGCGGCAGGGCCGCCAGCGTCTGCAAGGTGCCCAGAGTCTCGGCGAGGGCGGCCACGTCGCCGCGGATCTGCTCATACCCGGCCACGTGCTGCTCGGCCACGTACCCGGCATCGATGGTGTTCTCTTCGGTGATGATGACGTCGAACTTCTTGCCGCCGTCTGGGCCGATGCCTCCCTCGGCGTTGACGCGCGCCCAGAAGTCCAGATGCCCGGCTGCCAGCGGGGCCCCGAAACCGGCGAAGGGGCCGGAGAAGTCCGAGATGTTGCCCAGGTAGATGCACCCGTTGTCCGGGTTGGTCGAGCCGGGGCAGGGCTCCAGGGTGACGCCGGTGTCGAAGGCGATCTCGGCGGGAGCCTCGGTCGTCGTCGGCGCTTCGGTCGTCGTCGGTGCCGCCGTGGTCGTCGGTGCCGCCGTAGTCGTCGGGGCCTCCGTCGTAGTCGGGGCCGCCGTCGTCGTCGGGGCCGCCGTGGTGGCAGTGTCGTCGTCGTCGCCGCACGCTGCGGCTATCAGCGACAACACCACCAGCACGGCGAGCGCCATGTACCAGGATCGCCGTCTCATCATGTTTCTCCCTCTCCCTCGCATCGTGAGAATGCCCGCCGTGGGCCTCTCGTCAATCTATATGATCTGCCCGGCCCGCGCCGGGCTCAGTAGCTGAAAGGCCAGCCCTTCCAGTAGTTGCGAACCCGGATCCAGATCCCGTAGAGGCCCATCGGCTCCAGGATCAGGAAACCCACGATGAACAGGCCGAACAGGATCTGCTCGAACTGGAAGGTGTTGATCATCCCCGAGGGATCCTTGGAGATGAAGAAGAAGGGCTGGAAGCCGAAGACGCTCACCGAGGCCATCCACTCGACCACCTTCGGCAGGAAGGTGATGAAAAAGGCCCCCATGATCGACCCGGAGACGGTCGCCACCCCGCCGATCATGATCATCGCGATGTACTTGATCGAGAGGAGGAAGTTGAAGCCCTCCGCGGTGAGCCGGCCGACCACCGCCCAGAAGAGCGCCCCGGCGATACCGGCGTAGAAGGACGAGACGACGAAGGCGACCAGCTTGTACTTCCCGAGCGGGATGCCCATCATCTCCGCCGCGATGTCGCGGTCCCGGATGGCCGCCAGGGCCCGGCCCACTCGAGAGCGAAACAGGTTCTTGGCCGCCAGTCCCATCACCAGTAGCAGGATCAGGCCGAGGAAGAACAGCTTCTGCTGCTTGCTCAGGTAGATCCCCAGGACCTCGCCCCCCTCGTCGAAGCTGAACCCGAGCAGGCTGTGCTTGGCGGTGGCCCTGCCGTTCCCGGCCCCCCCGGTCAGGGTCTTCGCCTCGCGGAAGATGTGCTCCCCCAGGAACACCAGCCCCAGGGTGACGAACGCCAGGTACAGACCGCGCAACCGGGTGGCCACCGGCGCCACGATCAGGCCGGCGAGGGCGGCCACCAGCCCGGCCGCCGGGAGCCAGATGATCATGTCGAGCTCGTAGCCGCGCACCACTACTTGGGTGATGGTCTCGCCGGTGGCGGCGTCGACCGCCTGACGGGTCTGCTCCACCCCTCCCATGATGGCGGCGGTGTAGGCGCCCAGACCCAGGAAGAAGGCGTGCCCGAGGGAGATCTGGCCGCCCATGCCGGTGATGATGTTCAGTCCCAGGGCCCCGATGGAGGCGAACAGGGCGTAGACCAGCAGGGTCATGATGTCCGAGGGAACCTTGATGGGGCCGAGGGCCCCTCCGGCACCCAGGAAGACGGCCAGCACGATGAGGAGGCCGAACCAGACCCGCTGGGTGACGCTCTTGAAGATGCCGGCGTCGGAGCGATAGTCCGTGACGAGCCCGGGACGGAACCTCATACCCGCTCCACCTCCCTGGTGCCGAGCAGGCCGTACGGACGGACCAGGAGCACCACGAACATGACCAGATAGGGCACGACCTGGGAGAAGTT
>CAYXHU010000328.1:0-3004 GCA_964464675.1 uncultured Acidimicrobiia bacterium | reverse complement strand
AATCGGTCGAAGTCGTCTTCCACACCGACGCCCTCGATCTCTTGCGCGAGGCCATGGGCATCGCGCCGCTGTTCGATCCCCCCCAGCACGCCTCGGTGTACGTCGAGGTGGCTTCCACCGGAGATCCCATCGAGGCACTCGCCGCGGTGGCGACGGACGAACGCGCCCTCGTCGGAGACGACCGGGAGACCGGAGAACGGCTCTGGAGGCCGCGAGAGGCGCTCAGCGAGATCCGGATCGGCCCGAATCCCGTCTTCAAGGCCGCCGTCGGGATCCCGCTCGGCGCACTAGCCGGGTTCGAATCGACGCTACGGGAGGCCTTCGCTCCGCGTCCGACCGCCCTATTCGGCCATCTGGCCGGCCGGGTGATGCACGTGAACGTGCACGGACTCGACCAGTCGGATCACGCCGCAGCACGATCTGCCGTGATCGACCTGACCCTCGATCACGGCGGATGGATCGCCGCCGAACACGGCTTCGGCCGTGCCTACGCACCCTGGATCTCCCGGGTGGTTCCGGCCGCCGACCGGGCCGCGGCGCGGGCCGTCAAGCTGGCGGTAGACCCGGCGGGCGCGCTGAACCCGGGCGTCGGGCTCTTCGGCGAACCCTGCTAGGGCTACCCGGTTCCGAGCGAGGCGCGCAGCCCTGCGACGAGCTCGTCCTTCTCGGCGGCGCTCAGCCGCGCGTCTGGATGGGCGATCCGGTAGTAGAGGGGCGGCATCGATCCCTCGAGGATCGTCTCGACCGCCTCGCGCGCCTCCCGCTGCGGGCGATCCCACTCGGAGAAGTTCAGCCGGTCGCGCGCCTCGTCCACGTGCATCGTGATCGACCACGACATCGGAGCGAAGTTGGAGTACCACGGCCATTCCACCTGGTTGCTGTGGCAGTCGAAGCAGGCCCGGTCGGTGAGTTCCCGTGTGCGCACCGAGTCCCAGGCGGGCTCGGCCGTCACCGGCGGATTCTCGTGGGCCCTGCCGTACGGGACGGCCTGGATGAGGGCGAAGACGGCCACGGCGCCGATGAGCGCCGACGCCAGGATCCGACCCGTCCCGACTCCCTCGGTCCACCGAATCGGCCGCCGCGTGGCCAGCCGCAGGAATCCCCACCCGGCGATCAGCGAGGCGACCACCACCGCCGTCAGCGACACCGGCTCGAGCGCGCCGGATCCGGCCCCCGCTGCGATCAGCGCCACCGCCACCAGCGCCACGATGCCGAGACCCCACACGTTGCGAGCCAGTCCGGCTTTGAGACGATCGACCATGTTCTCTCCTTCAGTCTCCTTCGGTCACCTCGATGAGCACACCTGCATCGGAAGGCCGGGCCACGAACCGGGACTCCGTTTCGTCGCCATCGAACTCGACGTCGACCCGCTCCGGGCCAACCGACTTGATCTCGACTCCGAAACCCTGCTCGGGGGTTGCGCTCACCAGTTCGACCCACGAATCCGTGTACCTGATCACGACGGTTCCTCCGGGTACCCGGTGAGCTTCGGTGACCGGGACCTGAGTGGTACCCGCCGGCGACCCGATCGACGTCGAGGTCGTCTCACCGGGCACCGTCGTGGTGGTCACGGTCGTCGCGGTCTGGGTCTGCGGGGACGACGTCGTGTCGAGCGCGGCGGCGAGGTCCTCCACCTGCTGCACGGAGAGCGGGGCCACCACCTCGTCCCCGACCCGCTCGCCGGCGAGGCCGACCATCGCCCACGCCACCGTCGCGCTGAGGACGGTGCCGGCGAGCCACGCGGCGACGACGACGAGACGCTTCATCCCACCATTGTGGCCGGGCGGGCGCCAACACGGTCCCAAGGAGGCGTCAAGATCTCCTCAAGCGGGGGCCGGGCCGGCGGACGCCCGCCTAACGTTGCGGCATGCCCCGGATCGTCCTCGTCGAAGACGACCACACGATCAGGTCGACGGTCGCCCGGTTCCTTGCGGATCGCGGGTTCGACGTCGAGTCGTCGGGGTCGGCGATGAGCGGCCTGGAGAAGATCGTGAAGGAAGCGCCCGATCTCGTCCTCCTCGATCTCGGTCTCCCCGACCTCGACGGGAGCGAACTCCTCCGCATGATCCGATCGGTCAGCGAGGTGCCCGTCATCGTGATCACCGCCAGGGGAGGGGACGCCGAGGTGGTCCACCACCTCGACCAGGGAGCGGATGACTACCTGGTGAAGCCGTTCACGACCGCTCAATTGGGAGCCCGGATCCGGGCGGTACTGCGCCGCTCCGGCGAGGACCGGGAACCGGAGAGGATCGCCGTCGGCGGCCTGATCGTCGACGTCGCTGCTCGCGAAGCCACACTCGACGCCGTTCCCCTCGACCTGAGCCCCAAGGAGTTCGATCTCCTCGTGCTGCTCGCCCGGCGACGTGGTGAGGTCGTCTCGAAGCGTGAGATGCTCGCCGAAGTGTGGCGCGAGCCCTACGGCGGCAGCGAACGCACCGTCGACGTGCACCTGTCGTGGCTGCGGCGAAAGCTGGGCGAGACCGCGGCGGCTCCCCGGTATCTCCGGACCGTGTTCGGGGTGGGCGTGAAACTCGTGGAACCCGAGGCGTGAGGCGCCGCCTGATCCTCCTCGCGCTGGCGATCACCTCCCTCGTCGTGCTGGCCCTCGTGGTTCCCCTGTGCCTCCTCGTCCGGGACCAGGCGGAGACCAGAGCCCTGGCTCGCGGCCAACGAACCGCTCAGTCCGTCGCAGCGGGACTGGCAGTCGCCGAATCGCTCGGCGGCGACGTGGCGCCCGAGGCGGCCGCGTTCGTCATCGCCCTCACCGGCGACGAGAACACCTCGGTCCATCTGTCCGGCGGCGACATCGTCGGCCGACCCATCGAGTCGCCCAACGTCGCCGTCGCCGCCGCAGGGCGGGCGTTCACCGCCGCGGTGGACGGTGGTGCCGAGGTCCTCGTGCCGGTGACGAGCAACGGCACCGCCCACGTCGTCGTCACGTTCGTCCCCGAGGATGCTCTCCACCGTGGCGTCGCCGCGGCATGGCTGGCCCTCGGCGGGCTCG
>CAYXHU010000327.1:0-3032 GCA_964464675.1 uncultured Acidimicrobiia bacterium | reverse complement strand
GAACTCCTCGACCCCGAACCCGGCGAGGACCAGGGACGGCTCACCTTCGTCGGTGAGTTCAAGAACGGGAATCTCGACGTCGAGGGAGAGATCACTGCCCGCCTCGATGCCGGAGCCGTCCAGATCGACCTGATCAAGGTAGACCTCGGCGCCCTCACCCTTCCCGGGCTCGCCGAGGGCGCCATCGAGGACCTCGTCGAATCGGTGGCGGACTTCAATGAGACCCTCGCCGAGAACCAGGCGGACGTCCAATCGATCACCCTCGGCAACGACCGGGTCGTGATCACCGGGACCCAGGGCACGGGCGAGATCCTCACCGCAGATGCACTGCTCAGCGGCCTGGCGCAGCAGGCCGAGGACGTCGGTGCCACCGTGGAGCCTCCGCCCGAGGTGCTGGGACCCGGGGTCATCAACTCGACGGAGGCCGACGGGCCCACCTACTACCTCGCGCTCGGCGACTCCCTCGCCGCCAACGTCGGCGTGGACGAACCGCGCGACGGGTACGTCTCGCGGTTCCACAACTTCCTGCAGGAACGCGACGGGGCCACCTACGGGTTGCGCAACTACGGCATCCCGGGAGAGACCACGGGCACCTTCATTCGCGGCGGACAGCTCGATCGAGCGGTTGCGTTCCTCGAACTGAACCCGGTCACCTACATCACCATCGACATCGGGGCCAACGATCTCCTCGGCCACCTCGGGTCGCCGGACTGCAGCGAGTCGCTCGACACCCAGGGATGCCGGCAGCGCATCACCAGCACGTTCGCCACGTACGAGGAGAACATGATCCGCATCTTCGATGCGCTGCGCGAAGCCGCACCCGAGGCCACGATCGTGTTCATGAAGGCCTACAACCCGTTCAGCCTCGGCTTCGGCGCTGCCATCGGCCTGGAGGCCACGTCCAGCGAGGTCCTCGCCGAGTTCAACGACCTGGCGGCGGGGCTCGCGACCCAGCGCGACGTCCTCGTGGCGGACGCGTTCACGCCGATGCTGAACACGGCGGCGGCAACCACCCACATGCTCGACGCGGAACCCGACATCCACCCGTATCCCATCGGGTACGACGTGCTCGCACAGGCCCTCGCCGACGCAGTGGGAGGATGACGCCGCAGGACGCACCTCAGGTGCACTCGCCGGGAGCGCCGTGGCCGGAAATCTCGTCTAACCTGCCCGGCGCCACTGTGGAGGGAGAGCAGATGACGTGGATGAGGAAGCTGCGGGTGCTCGTCCCGCTGCTCGCGCTGGTGCTGGTGCTCGGCGCATGCGGCGACGACGACGACGGCGGGAGCACCGGGTTCTCGGACAGCACGCGCGAGGCGTACCTCGAAGGCTGCCTCGAGGACGGCAACGAGGCGTTCTGCAACTGCACACTCGACGAGTTCGAGAAGATCTACTCGGAGGACGAGTTCGAGGATCTTGCACTCCAGTTGGGGAGCCCCGACGAGGCGCCGGAGGAGTTCGTCGACGTGATCCTCACGTGCCTCGACCAACTCGACGGCTGACGACTCGCCGATCCGATCACGGGGGCCCGGCCGGGCCCCCGTGGCGCGTCCGGCTGGTAGCGTGCCCGGCGCTCTACGAGGGGAACCTTCCGTGAACCGACACCTCATCCAAGCCGGCCTGCTGCTCGCGGCCCTCGCGGTGGCGACGACGGCCTGCGGCGACGACGACGACTTCGGCCTGTCGTCGTCCACCACGGCCGGAGGCGCCACGACGTCCCAGGCGACGACACAGCCGACCGAGACGACCGCCGCTTCCACCACCACCGCGGGCACCGGCACGAACGTCGGCGAGCGGTACTCGGAGTCGGCCCGCCGCGCCTACCTGGAGGGCTGCACGGAGGATGCACCGCTGGCTGCCTGCGAGTGCACGATCGCCGAGTTCGAACGCCGCTACACCGAGAGCGAGTTCATCACCCTGGCCCTCGAGAACGCCGACACCGCAGAACCGCCCGCCGAGGTGCTCGAGGTGGTGGTCTCGTGCATCGGCGAACTCGACGACGGCAGCGGGACCTTCCCGGCCGAGTTCCGCGACGGCTATCTGGAGGGGTGCGTCGCGGAAGCCACCATCGAGTTCTGCACCTGCACGCTCGACCGCTTCGAACGCGTCTACACCCTGGAGGAGTTCACCACCATCTTCACCCAGATGGAGTCGGACGGAACGGTGCCCCCGGAGGTGCAGGAGATCATCACGGACTGCATCAGTTCGTCCGGATGACGCCCACGCAGCGTGCCGGGCCCCGGGGTACCGGGGTCCGGCCGCGAAAACCCGGGAGCGCCTCACCTTGACCTCCCCGGCGGCGTACCGCTAGAACCGGGAGTGGCCGACTTCCCCCCGGTCACTTCCCCCGCCGGCCCCGGCCGAAGCCCGTGCGGTCGAACACTTGACGAAGCCACGCGCGTGTAATTACACTCGTGTGTCCAGCGCAATATGTTGGGGTCAATGTTCCCGTTGACCACAACATGTTGTGGGTGCGGATGGTTGTGGGTGTGGATAACTGCACTGCTGGGGAAGCTGCCGGGGAAGAGGCCATAGGGAACGCCGATCGGTAGGGGCGTTCCGGATACGGGAGGGAGTCCATGGGCACGGGGAACGGACTGCACGTCACCCGACTGTTCACGAAGGCGGGCGAAGACCCGCTCGACACGGTCGAATGGGGCACCAGGGACACCAGGATCACCAATCCCGACGGATCCGTAGTCTTCGAGATGAAGGGCGCCGAGATCCCGACGCGGTGGTCGCAGGTGGCCGCCGACATCATGGTCTCCAAGTACTTCCGCAAGGCCGGAGTCCCCCAGACCGAGGCGACCGGCCGGCCGATCGTCGACGACGACGGCAACGCCGTGCTCGGATCGGAGCGCTCTGCACGGCAGGTGATCGACCGGCTGGCTTCCACCTGGCGTTGGTGGGGCCAGAGGCACGGCTATTTCGACACCGAGGACGACGCCCAGGCCTTCCAGGACGAGATCGCCTACATGCTCGTCCACCAGACGGCCGCCCCGAACAGCCCGCAGTGGTTCAACACCGGCCTC
>CAYXHU010000326.1:0-3039 GCA_964464675.1 uncultured Acidimicrobiia bacterium | reverse complement strand
CGGTCCTTGAATGTGCCCGGCTCCGACTCGTCGGCGTTGACCACCAGGTAGCGGGGCTTGGTCGGCGGCAGGAAGCCCCACTTGACGCCGGCCGGGAACCCGGCTCCGCCCCGCCCCCGCAGGTTCGACGCCTTGACCTCGGCGGCCACCTGCTCCGGGGTCATCGTGGTGAGGGCCGCGCGCAACGACCGGTACCCGCCGGTCTCCTCGTACCGGGCGAGGGTGTGGCTGTCGGCGGGATGCGCCTCCATGCGAGTGAAGAGGATCTTCGGGGTCATCCGCCCTCCCCGGCGGTCCCGTACGGACCGAACGCCGGCACCGGGCCGAGCGCACCCCGCCGATCCTCGGGGCCCCACTCGAAGGACCGCTGCCCCCCGAAGCGCTCCTGCATCTCGTCCGAGAGGACCACGCCGGGCCGCTCGTCGCGGAGCCAGCGGCACAGGGCGCGCCCCTGTTCGGGAGTGACCCCTTCGATCATCTCGTAGTCCACCTGCACGGCCGGCGCCCCTCCGCATGCGCCGATGCACTCCACCCGCTCCACGGTGAACAGCCCGTCGGCGCCGGTCTCCCCGGCGCGGACCCCGGTCTCGTCCTCGACGGCGGCGAGCACCTCGTCGGCACCGAGCAGGTAGCAGGAGATCGAGCCGCACACCGAGACCACGTAGCGGCCCGGGTCGCTCTTGTACATCGAGTAGAACGTGGCCACCGCCTTCACCTGGACCGCGGTGAGCCCGGTGAACTCGGCCACACGCCGCATCCCCTCGTCGCTGAGGCGCCCCTCTTCGTGCATCGCCAGATAGAGGAGCGGCATGACCGCCGAGCGGCGCTCCGGGTAGAGGCCCAGCAGCGCCTCGGCGCGGTCCTCGGCGGCGCGACTCCAGCTCATCGGTCGACGTCCCCCATCACCGGGTCCACCGACGCCAGGGCAGAGACCAGGTCGGCGATCAAGGAATCGGTGAGCATGGCCGGCACCGCCTGCAGGTTGGCGAAGGACGGCCCCCGCACGTGGAGGCGCCACGGCTTGGCTCCGCCGTTCGACACCAGGTACATGCCGAGTTCGCCGCGCGCCGACTCGACCGCCTGGTAGGTCTCCCCGGCCGGGACCTTGAACCCCTCGGTGAAGAGCTTGAAGTGGTGGATCAGCGCCTCCATCGACTGGTCGATGCGGGCCCGGGGCGGAGGGGTCACCTTGCGGTCCTCGCTGCGGTAGTCGCCGGGAGGCATCGTCTCGAGCACCTGGCGCACGATGCGCAGCGCCTGGCGGGTCTCGCCGAGCCGCACGAGGTACCGGTCGTAGACGTCACCGTGCCGGCCGAGCGGCACGTCGAACTCGTACTGCTCGATGCCGCTGTAGGGGAAGGCCTTGCGGACGTCGTAGTCGACCCCGGAGGCACGGGCCACCGGGCCGGTCACCCCGTAGGCGAGGCACTCGGCGGGGGTGATCACCCCGACGCCCTGGGTGCGCTCGAGGAAGACCGGGTTGGCGGTCAGCAGATCCTCGTAGTCGGCGAGCCCCTTGGGGATCTGCTCGAGGATGCCGGAGACGTCGTCCTCCCAGCCGTCGGGGAGGTCGGCGGCGACGCCGCCGGGCCTGATGTAGTTGTGGTTCATCCGCAGTCCGGTGACGGCCTCGAAGAAGGCGAGCACCGCCTCCCGCTCCCGCCAGCCGTAGATCATCATCGAGAGAGCGCCGATGTCCATGCCCTGGGTGGCGAACCAGAGGAGATGGCTGGCGACCCTGTTCAGCTCGGTCATGAGCACCCGGATCGCCGACGCTCGGGGAGGCACGTCGATGCCGAGGAGCCGCTCCACCGCGAGCGAGAAGCACAGCTCGTTGTGGAACGGGGACAGGTAGTCCATCCGGGTGACGTTGGTGGGCCCCTGCATGAAGGTGAGCACTTCGGCGGTGCGCTCCATGCCGGTGTGGAGGTAGCCGATGATCGGCTTGACCCGGCGGATCGTCTCGCCGTCGAGCTCCAGCTGGAGGCGAAGCACGCCGTGCGTCGAAGGATGCTGCGGCCCCATGTTGATGATCTGGGTCTCGTCCTCGGAGGCGTCGACGTCCACGAGGTAGTCGTCGCTGACCAGCGTGCCCCGCTGGGCGGCCAGCACGGCGCCGGCCTCGTCGGCGAGCATCTCCTGGGCTCCCTCCGAGGTGAAGTCGCCGCTGTCCACGGGCGCCTCGGTGCCGGTCACCCACACCGAGTGGACGCGGCGCCGTTCCCGTTCGCTCTCCGAGGGGCGGTCCACCGCCTCCGAGCGTTCGGTGACGTCGGGCGCCTCGGTGTCTCCGGTGACTACATCGGGCGGGTTGCTCACGTCGTGTCCTCGTCGGGGTGCTTGAACTGAACCGGGACCGATCCGACCGGGGTGTCCTTGCGTAGCGGGTGACCGACCCAGTCGTCGGGGAGCAGGATCCTGGTGAGGTCGGGATGCCCTTCGAACTCGATGCCGAACAGGTCGTAGGCCTCGCGCTCGTAGAAGTTGGCACCCGGGTAGGCGCCGGTGATCGACGGCGCCGTCGGGTCCGAGCCCGGTAGAGCGCTGAGGATTCGAATCCGCTGCGGCTCCTCGATCGACACCAGGTTGACCACGACCTCGAACCGTCCTTCCGGCCTGCGCAGGTAGTCGACGGCGCACAAGTCGACGAACATCTCGAACCCGGCCTCCCGAGCAGCCGCCGTCACTTCGGCGAGGCGCTCGCGCTCCACCCGGACCACGTGATCACCGTGGACGGTCCCGAACTCGAGTTCGGGGAACCGCTCTGCGAGCACGGCGAGCGGGCCGGTCATCGCCTGGCCAGCTCCCCGCTCATGACCTTCTCGTGCAGAGTCAGGATGCCGTGCATCAGCGACTGGGGGCCGGGCGGGCAGCCCGGCACGTAGACGTCGACGGGCACCACCTGGTCGACGCCTTGCACGAGGGCGTAGTTGTTGAACATGCCTCCGGTCGATGCGCACGCCCCCATCGAGATGACCCACTTGGGCTCGGACATCTGGTCGTACACCTGGCGCAGCACCGGGGCCATCTTCTGGGAGA
>CAYXHU010000325.1:0-3043 GCA_964464675.1 uncultured Acidimicrobiia bacterium | reverse complement strand
GGCGGGAGCATACCGGCGGCATCCTCCCCGGCCCCGCATCCTGGATCGGGTAGCCTGGTGTCGGCGCGTCGGGCGGCGACTCGCCGGCCGACAGGACGCAGTACGGAGGGATGCCAGGTGGCGAAGGAGAAGCAGCTCCCCGAACTGGTCGGCGAGTTCGTCGACCTCTCGAAGCAGTACGTCCGGGAGCGGACGATCGAACCGGCGAAGGCGCTCGGCAGGCTTGGAGGCTTCGGGTTCGCCGCGGGCCTGCTGTTCACTCTGGCGGCGTTGTTCCTGGCCGTTGCCGTGATGCGCACCATCGTCTGGGCGCTGCCGGACGGTGCGATCTGGAGTGGATTCGGGTACGTGCTGTCGGCGATCGCATTGCTGGGAGCGGCCGGAATCGTGACGTGGAGGGCTACGAGGTGAGCGTCGAACGAGCGGATCTGGAGGCCAAGCTCAAGGAGATCCAGGGAGCCGTCGACGAGACGAAGCGGACCGCGGGCGTCGGGATCGCCGCCGTGCTAGGTGTCGTGCTCCTGGTGCTGATCGTCTATCTCCTCGGGAGGCGCAAGGGTCGCAGCGGCTCCGCGAGGGTGGAGATCTACCGGCTCGGATGAGCCACGGGCCGGCGCGGACCGGGCCCTCAGCCTTCGATCTCCACCTCGTCTCCGAGCACGCGGATCCGGTAGGTCTCGCCGGGTCGCAGGGTCTTGGACCAGAGCAGTTCGCGCTTCGGCCGGGCGAGCCGGCGCACGAAGCCGATGGCGGCGAGAGCGGCTCCGATCCCCGTCAACGCCGTGTTGCCTCGCCTGGCGCCTCGAAACGCGAGGGACAGCCCTCGTGGCAGGAAGTCCACGACGCCATGCTACCGGCCTAGAGTTCCGGGGATGTTCCAGAACCGACGCAGTCGCGAACGGATGGTGAAGTGGCTCGGCATCTTCGTGGCCGTGGCCATGGTCCTGTCGCTCGTGCTGCCCTTCGTACTCGGACGGTGAGCCTGCCCTTTCGTGCCGGCGAGACCTGTCTCCTCATCGACACCAAGGGACGCCGGTATCTCGTCGACCTCGACGAGACGGCGGAGTTCCAGTACCACGCCGGGACGCTGCGGCACGAGGAGATCATCGGATCGCCGGAGGGTTCCGAGCTGAGGTCCTCCGGAGGGAGCCGTCTGCTGGCGCTCCGTCCCCGGCTGGCCGACTTCATCCTCACGATGCCGAGGGGCGCACAGGTGGTGTATCCGAAGGACATCGGACCGATCCTGCACTGGGGGGACATCCGGCCGGGATCGGTGGTCCTCGAAGCCGGGACCGGGTCGGGAGCCCTCACGATGGCGCTCGTCCAGGCGGTCGGGCCCGAGGGGAAGGTGGTGAGCGTGGAACGGCGAGCCGACCACCTCGCCCACGCCACCAGGACCATCGAGCGGTTCTTCGGAACGCTTCCCGCCAACCTGACACTGCGCCTGGGCGACGTCGGCGACGTCATCTCGGAGACGCGGCCCGATCGTCTCGTGCTCGATTTGCCGGAACCGTGGGAGGTGGTGATCGCCGCGGGGCGGCACATGGAGCCGGGGGGCGTGCTGACGGCCTACGTGCCCACCGTTCCCCAAGTGCAGCACCTGCACACGGAACTGCGCCGTTCACGCCGCTTCGGCGATGCAACCACCTTCGAGATCCTCCTGCGGGAGTGGAACGCGGAGGGACGGTCGGTACGCCCGGCCAGCCAGATGGTGGGCCACACCGGGTTCGTGACCGTGGCACGGCACACCGCTCTGCGAGAGGAGCCCGAGACGTGAGAAGGGCCCCGCAGCTGCGGGGCCCTTCTCACGGTCGAACCGAGCTCACGGCTCGATGAAGATGCACTCGCCGGGGCATTCCTCGGCGGACTCGATGACGATGTCTTCCTGGCCCTCGGGGACCTGTGCCATCCCCGCCGCTCCCTGGGGATTCCCCTCGGACTCGGCGAAGATCTTGTCCCCTTCGCGGACATAGGCGAGGCCGTCGTCCAGCAGCACGAAGACGTCGGGAGCGATCTCTTCGCAGAGTCCGTCTCCTGTGCACAGGTCCTGATCGATCCAAACCTTCATGTGTCGTCTCTCCAACGTCGATCGACCAGGCGATTGTACCGAGCGGCCGACACGTCTCAAGCCATCCCGCAGTCACCGGGCTGAGTGACCGCCCGCCGTATACTGCGCGGGCGGCCGGGTGGAGGCACTGGGCCGTGTCGGCCGGGGGGAACCCCGGCCGTGACGCACACGGCGAGGGGTGAGCAGCCATGAACGGTGAGCCGACGGCGGCGGAGCTGCGCAACACCATCAAGATGCTCGAGGAGGAGATCTCCATCCTCCGCAGGCGTCTCCAGGACGCTCCGCGACGGGTGCGGGTCCTCGAGGAGCGCCTGCTGGAGGTCAAGGGCCGCCTCAGTCAGGCCGTCTCCCAGAACGATCGGTTGTCGGCGGCGCTCGAGGAGACCAGGGAGCAGTTGGGCGTGCTGCGCGAAGAGGTCGAGAAGCTCACCGCGCCGCCCAACCCCTTCGGCACCGTGGAGACCGTCAACTCGGACGGCACGCTCGACGTGGTAACCGGCGGGCGCAAGCTGCGCGTCAACGTCGACCCGTCCGTCGAAGTGAAGGCCCTCGAGCGCGGCCAGGAAGTGCTCCTCAACGAGGCCATGAACGTGATCGACGTGCGCGACTTCGATTTGCGCGGCGAGGTGGCGACGATCAAGGAAATCATCGGCGACGGCCGGGTGATCGTGCTCGGCAGGGCCGACGAAGAACGCGTGGTCGACCTCTCCGGGCCGATGCGCTCGGTGTACCTGCGGGTCGGCGACCACGTTCGGGTCGACCTGCGCACCGGCATCGTCTACGAGCGGCTGGTTCGCCCCGAGGTCGAGGAACTGGTGCTCGAGGAGGTGCCGGACATCGCCTACGACGACATCGGCGGGCTGGGCGAGCAGATCGAGACCATTCGAGACGCGTTGGAGCTGCCCTACGTGCACAAGCAGCTCTTCGACGACTACGGCCTGGCCGCCCCGAAGGGTGTCCTGCTGTACGGTCCGC
>CAYXHU010000324.1:0-3056 GCA_964464675.1 uncultured Acidimicrobiia bacterium | reverse complement strand
AGGCAGGGGACCCGAACGCTGTTCCAGCGGACGGCCAACATCAGTCCGAGCGATCGGCTCGATGGCAGCGATGCCAGCTACTACACGCTGGTGCCTGAGTACCACTACTACGATGGATGGAGCAACGCCAGCGTCTACCTGGATGTGGTGCTGACGAGGCCCGACGACCCGTCGAGACCAAGCAGCATCTCCTTGTTCCTCCGCGCCGGGATGCAGTCAGATCACCGAAAGAAGTCCAACAACCCCCTGCTCGTTCTCAACACCACGGACAAGGTGTCGGTGGACGTGAGCGCCCTTCGGTTCGAGCACAATGGCCACCCGCGGTACGTGTCGGTCTTCCTCTACCCGTTCGGGTCGACGGCGGCCGGGGCGCTCATGCTCTACTACGCCGAGCATGATTCCGCCTACTACCGGCTGCCGGGGGCCATCGTCTTCGATCTCGGACCGGGCAGGAAGACCCTCCAAGTGCCCCACTCCGTCTTTGTCGATCGCGACGCTGATTATCACTTCGAGGACGACGCGGGCTGGGCGCCCAGTGTCACCTGGGCCGACATGACGAGCCCGCCGGTCGATTCCAGCGGGCGCTTCTGGGTCATGAGGACGGATGGGTCCTGGGGTCTGGAGAGCGGCGAGGTGTTCGAGCTGGGCATCTCGGCCGTCGTTTGGCGTCAGGAGCCCCCGCCCTGACGCCGTCCCGTTCCGTCTCGAATCAGCGCGCCGTCTCAAAGGGAAGCACCGGCCGGTCGTGACCGGCTCGTCACCTGTCCCGGTCCGCGCCGGCGGGAACGATCCGGATCGCCTGGCCGCCGTTGGGCCGAAGGGTTGCGGTAAGGACGGTCCCCGAATCGACCGGACGGCGGTCGACCCGCACGGCCGTCCGGGGTCGGTTCGCGCCCGCGTCCGAGTAGATGTGGGCGACGTAGGGTTGGCCCTTGTCGAGGAACGCCAGCGGGATGTCGAGCTTCTGCGGAAACCGCGCGTTCATCGTGCCGACGTACCAGTCCCGTCCGCGGCAGCGGGCGATGGTGACGTAGTCGTCGATCTTGCCGTGGATGACGCGCAGGTCATCCCAGACCACGGGCACGTGCCTGATGAATTCGGTTTCCGGCCCGCCCGCAAACACGCCCTTGCCCAGTGCCACCGAATCGGTCGGGCCCGCCAGGTCCGTCGGTCGGTCGTACCAGTACACGTATTGCAGCGGGCTGTAGAACGCCACCAGCGCGGCCAGCTTGTGCGCGCGGGAATCATCGGACCGGTAGTTGTAGTACGGATGGGTGTAGTCGCCCGCGCCGGCGAGCATCCGGGTGAACATCAACGTCACACGATGATGCGATGGGGGAAAGCACTCGTCTGCCAGGATGCCCTCCATCGTCATCAGGTTCGGGTAGGTCCGACTGTATCCGGTCGGGCGGTACTCATCATGGACGTTGACCATGAGGTGATGCCTGGCCGCCTTGCGGACGGCCTGGTGCAGCCAGTCGGTCCACTTCTGCGAGCCCACCTGAACGAACCCGAACTTCATCCCCGCGATTCCCCACTGCTCGTACACGGGCAGGATCTCGTCGAGCTGGCGCTCCAGGTGCCTGCGGTTGACGTACAGGATCACGCCGACGCCGCGCCGCTTGGCGTATTCCAAAATCGCCGGGAAGTCGAAGGGGTCTCGTTTGGCGAGCTGCTCGGCGGTCAGGGGCTTTTCGGACCACCCCGGCGCGGGACTGGCGTGCTTGCGGGCGTCCACATCGGGGTCGTTCTCGAAGCCGTACCACCCCGCGTCGAAGTGGATGTACTCGATGCCCTGCTCGACGGCGAAATCGATCGCCCGCCGGGCCGACCCGGTGCTCATGACGAAGTCGCAGAAGACCTTGCCCGGCTTGATCCAGGACGTGTCCTCGATCGCGCACGGCTCGTTCAGATTCAGGATCAGGTAGCTGCGCTCCAGCAGATCGCCCGGGCGATCGCCGATCAGGATGACCCGCCACGGCGTGGTCAAGGGCGCGGCCGCACTGACGCCGCTGCCCTCGGTGATCGAGACGATCGGGCCGTCGAACACCTCGACCGTGAGCGGCCGTTCACACCCGCGCTGGATCTTGCTGATCGGGACCCGCTGGTACATGTCCTGTGCGGCGTACGTGGCGTAGGCCATGTGGTGCCCGGTGGGGCGGTACGCGTTCATCCGGTTCCCGGGAAAACGGAACTGCGTCTTTTCCGCGCGGATGACGAACCGCTTCAACCCGGGCTGTTCCGGCACGGTGTAGCAGAAGGCCACGCCCTCGTCGTACGCGCGGAACGTCAGTTCCAGCCGCCGACGCGGCTCGTCGCGCTGCTTCAACGCCACGATAATCTGGTTGTAGTGGTCGCGGATCTCGTCCCACTGCCCGTAGAGCGGCCGCCACGTCGCGTCATGCCGGGTGGCGGTGACCTCGACGACGTCGAACCCGTGTGTCAGCGAGCGCGTGCCCCTCAGCTCGAGGCCCAGTTGCGAACGCTCGAGCACGGGCCGGCCCCGATACGTCACACCGTACACCAGGCAACCCGCTTGCTCGCCGATGGCTTCGACTCTGAAGGTGGCGACGACGTTGCCGTCTGGCGAGGCGACCTGCGCGCCGCGGACCGGCACGCATGACAGCGCAGGCAGGCAGGCGACGATGCAAGCCGTCACGGGGGTTCTTCCAGGCATCGGGAGCCTACCGCCCGAGCCCGTTCTTGATCTGCTCGAGTCCCACGCCCAACATCGCCCGGGCGATCGGATCCAGATCCTTCTGGGCGCCCTGCAGGTGGAAGGTGCGATGGACGTGGGAGATCGACGCGTCCGGCTCGAGCGCGGCGGCGGGCGAGGACGTCTCCAACTCATAGAACGGTCCGAGCGCCTTCTTGCCCGGCGCCGGCGGGCCATCGTTGTAGGAGTTCACCACGTCCCCGGCGAACGTGGGGTTCGTGCCGGCCTTGATGACGACGTTGCTGAACTCCAGGCCGCTCTCGCTGGTGTCCGTGCTCCCGTCGATGACGTCGTTGGTCGCCAGGTCGCGGAAGATGCTCGTGTCGACCACGGGAAAGAC
>CAYXHU010000323.1:0-3057 GCA_964464675.1 uncultured Acidimicrobiia bacterium | reverse complement strand
TACGACGCGCTCATCGAACCGCTGCTGCGCGGCGCCCGGGAGGCGGGGAGCTCCCTCGCCCCGCCCCGGCCGGGGATGCTCGTGCTCGACGTGGGGTGCGGGACGGCAAGCCACCTGGCCCGCTATGCAGAAGGCGGCGCCTCGGTGGTCGGAGTCGACCGCTCGCAGGCGATGCTGCACCGTGCCGCCCGCCGCCTCGGCGGCCGTGTGATCGAAGGCGATGCTCGTCGGTTGCCGCTCGCCGAGGCGCGATTCGATCTCGTGGTCGTCTCGATGGTGCTGCACGAGCTGTCCCGACCTGCCGGCCTCGCGCTGCTCTCCGAGGCGCAGCGGGTAGCCCGCCCGGACGGGAAGCTGCTGGTGATCGACTACCTCCCGGTGCGGGCCTCCGGGTGGCGCAGCAGCCTGGCCGGCAGGCTGGCGGGCTCGATCGAGTGGGTCGCCGGAGGCGACCACCGGCGCAACTACCTCTCGTTCACCTCGTCCGGGGGCGTGCCGGAGCTGGCCGCAGGGCTCGGGATGGCGGTGGCAGGGTCGGCGCCGGCCGCCGCCGGGGTGATCGGCGCCTACCTGGTGCGTTGAACGGGGAACCCGACGGTCCCCAGGGCCGCGCCGAGCCGGCGATGCAGCTCCTCGGCCGCCCCGCGGTCCCAATCCTCGGGTTCGCCTCGCAGGTGGGAGGTCAGGTCGTCGCGGTTGTCGAGCACTGCGGCGGGGAGCCGGGCGACCTCGGCTCCGGCGACCACCTCGATCGTGTTCGGGGTGGTGGCCGCCTCCAGGAGCAGGCCCATGTCGTCACACCCGTAGTCGGCCCGCATCACGGACTCCGGCACTCCGTGATAGAGGATCGAAGCGTCTCCGTCTCGCCCCGGCCGGGTTCGCTCGGCGTTGCGCCGTCTGCTCTCCTCCGGCGTGACCAGGACGTACAACACGGCGGCACGCTCCAGGACGGCGGGCGACAGCAGCGACAGCGCGTGCCGGTACCCGAGCGGTGCTTCGAGAGGGAGCTCGGCGCCCTCGGGGCCGCCTCTGGCGAACTCCACCAGCAGGGTGGTCGCACCGGGACGCCAGGCCGACCGCGCCGCGGTGAGCGACGAGTAGACGCGGGACGCCTCGGGCTGCAGCCGCAGCGCCAGCGCATCGACGACCGGGGTCGGGAGCGGAGCGAACGCCGGCCCGGGTCCTGCCGCAGACCGTGCCCGGTCGATCCGTGCGAAGAGGGCCCGAGCCGATTCGGACGGCGCAGGCGCCGTGCCGAGCACACACCGGGCATCCTCGTCGAGCAACAGGGTGAGGGTCGACCAGTCGCGTGCATCGATGAACGGCTCCATCGGAGACGCGAAGAAGGCGGGCGGCTCGCCGGCCGAGACGAGCTCCTCGGCCGCTCGTCGCATGATGTGGACGTACGGGTAGTCGTCGACGTGGACGGGGGCACCGATCCCCAGTCCGGCGCGCGTCGCCGCGTCGGCATGGTCCAGGTACCGGCGGATCTCGGATTTCCCCGACGCGGGTAGCGCCAGGAGCAGGAGGACGTCGCGGTTCACGGGGCCATGGTCGCAGGATCTGGGGTGGTGCCGCGGGGCGGGTCGCCCCTATGCTGCCCGCCGATGCGACGCCGGCTCGTCCTCCATCTCTCACTCTGGGTGGCGGGAGCGGCCGTGCTCCGGGTCGGGCTCGTCCCGGCAGAGGTGTGCCCCCCGGTGACGGGCGCCGAGGTGGATGCCGCAGTGGACGAGGCCGTCGCCTGGTTCGAACGGGGCATCGACCAGGCCGGTCGGTACACCTACGGCTACGACCGGGGCACCGGGCAGGTCGCCACCGCCTACAACGACGCACGGCACGCCGGGGTCACCATGTCCTTGTACCAGGTGGCCATCGAGCACGATCCCTCCGTGCTCGAACTGGCCGACCGGGGCCTGGCCTTCATGGTCGAACGGGTCGTGCCGGCGGGCGGCGGCATGGCATGGAGCGTCTACCCCTCGAGCGACCTGCCGCTCGGCGCCAACAGCCTCCTTCTGGCCGGGCTGGCGCTCCGCCGTGAGGCGACCGGCGACCCGGAACACGACGACCTGATGCGGGGTGTCGGCCGGTTCCTGCTCGGCCAGCAGCTCGACGACGGAAACATGCTCGCCTACTGGTCCGACGGCGCCCCGGTCCCGGGGGTGACCGGCAAGTTCGCCACCGGCGAAGCGGCGTGGGCGCTCACGCTGCTCGACCGGGCGTTCCCCGGCGAAGGATGGGAGGAGGCGGCGCTTCCGACGATCGACTACCTCAACGAGCGACGGGACCGCGACGAGGGGCGGATCTCCAGGCTGCCCGACCACTGGGCGGCGTATGCCCTCTCCGAACTGGACGCGGTGCATCGCACCGAGGCGCGGATCGGCTACGCGCTCCAGCTCGCCGGGTACTTCGGGATCCGGCTCCGGTTCGAGTCGCAGCGTCGCGGCGACGGGCTCAACCTCGCCCTGCGCTGGTTCCCCGGCCCGCCTGCCGGAGTGGGCACCGCGGGGGAGGGGATCGGGGCCCTGTGGCGGCTCTCCGGGGAGGACGAGAGGCTCGCCGACCTCAGGGGCAACATCGAGGACCGCCTGGTGTGCACCGCGGGGTTCATGGTGGAGCGGCAGGTCGGTACCCCGGAGGCGACCGGCTATCCCGATCCCGACCTCGTGCGCGGCGCCTGGTTCTATCGCGGCTACACCCAGATGGACGATCAACAGCATGTGATCTCGGCGTTGCTCGCCGCTGCGGCGGTGCTCGATGCCCGGGAGGGAGGAAGATGAACGGCGTTCTGCTCGGGGTCGCCTACGTGGCGGCCGTGAACCCTGCGCGCACCAGGCTCGGGTTCCCCGAAGGGTCCTCTCGCCGGGCCCGATGGGGCGTGGTGGGACTCGGGGCGGTGCTGGTGTGGGCCGCGGTCCTCGGGCTCGGCTGGGTGTCGGGACCGCTGCTCGATGCGCTCGAGATCACACCGGAGACCTTCCGGATCGCTGCGGGCCTCGTCGCCGTGGTGGCCGGGCTGGCCGGGTTGTGGAAACCGCGGCCCGGTGAAGAGCCGGG
>CAYXHU010000322.1:0-3085 GCA_964464675.1 uncultured Acidimicrobiia bacterium | reverse complement strand
ATCGCTCAACGTCGCTGTAGCCAGATTGGCTCCGAGCGTTTCCGGGTCGTCCGACTCGACGTCAACCGGGTAGTAGTCGGCCACCCAGCGCGCCGACGGCGAGAGCCGGATCCTGGCGGTCACGTCGTCCACCGACGGTGAGTACCGGACCTCGGGGGGAGGTGGCTGCTCGGGGACCGCGAACGCGTCGTCGGTCGGGGACACGGAACGGATCCGGTCCACCCGGAAGACGCGCTCGTCACCGGCCCGCCGGCACCAGGCCGTGACGTACCAGTTCCCCATCGTCGAGAACACCACCCACGGCTCGATTCGACGAGTGGTGGTCCGGCCGGAGCTCAGCGACGTGTACTCGATCTCGACGACCCGGCCCTCCAGCGCTGCCGTCCGCAGCTCCTCCACGAGGGCCGGCTCTGCAGGGACGTCCACCACGATGCTCCCGTCGTCGGGCAGCAGTGCGCTGCGCAGCTTCGCCACCGCCGAGTGCAACGCAGGGGGCGCCACTCCCGAAGCGATGATCGCCATCCCGGCCGCCAGCAGCACCAGCCCCTCTGCCGGGGTGAGGCGGACGGGGCGCGCGAAGTAGTCGGCCATGTCGACGACCACTTCGTCGTCGTCGATGTAGGCGACCATCAGGTCGCCGGGACCGTACCCGGGCAAGCCGCAGACGAAGACCAGGTTGAGGTCCTTGACGAGTTCGTCCTGCGTGTACCCGAAGCGGGTGCACACCTCGGCGACCGTCGCCCCCGGATTGGCGATCACCCACGGCAGCATGCCGAGGATCCGGGACAACCGGCGAGCCGTCCTGGGCGAGGTCATCGCGACCCCTCGAGATGGTCGAGCATGCGGGCCCGCACCTCCTCCGGCCCGAGGATCTCGGCGTGGTCCTCGAAGCCGATCATCCACCCGATCAGGGCATCGGGGTTGGCGACGGGGAACCGCGCCACGAGCGCCCCGTCCGACTCCTCGGTGATCCGGGCCCGCGTCGTGAGCCGGCGCCGGGCCCACCATGCGACCTCGGGGTCGAACCGGACGACGACGTCGGTTGGATCATCTCCCGCCTCCCAGGGTGCCTCGGCGAGGACGTCCGCCACCCTGATGCCGGCCGGCCGCGTGAAGGCGCCCGCCCGGTCGCCGATCACGACGCTGCTCATGCGATCGACCCGAAAGGAGCGCACCCCCACTTCCCCTTGGCCGGCAACGAGATACCAGTGCCCGCGGCGATGGACCAACCCGTACGGATCCAGCCGGCGCGAGGTGCCCCGGTAGCTGCACTCGATGCGCCGCCGCTCGGTGACCGCGGCGAACAACTCCGCGAGGTGCTGGGACGTGACCCCGAGGTCTGCGGCGAGCGGTTCGCCGGCGGCCGCCATCGGTGTGCCTCCCAGCTTGAAGAGAGCCGCCGGATCGGGTGCCTGGCCCCCCAACCGCACCATGTGCGCCGCCAGCCACAACGCTGCCCGCTCCTCGTCGGTGAGGCCCGGGTCTGCGAGCGCGTACTCGTCGGTGGGGATCACGTAGCCGTGCTCGACCTCCCAGGCATCCACCGACTTGAGCCGCAACGGCACACCCAGGCTGCGCAGCAGGTCTTTGTCCCGTTCGAACGTGCGCCGGAAGGCCTCGTCGGAGTCTCGTTCGTACCCCGCGACCGTTCGGCGGATCTCGCCTGCCGTGACCGGCCGGTCGACGGTCAACAGGAACGCCAGAAGGTTCAGGATTCGCTCGAGCACGCGCTCCATCGCGTCCGAGACTGTATCGGCCGATTCGTGCGGCGTGAAGGGAATCGGCTCAGAGGCTGGCGATGAGGCGCTCCACGCGCTCGTCCACGGCCTTGAACGGGTCCTTGCACAGCACCGTGCGCTGGGCCTGGTCGTTGAGCTTGAGGTGCACCCAGTCCACGGTGAAGTCTCGGTTGCGAGCTTTGGCCGCCTTGATGAACTCCCCGCGGAGCCGGGCCCTGGTGGTCTGGGGCGGCTGCAGCAGGGCTCTGCCGATGTCGGAATCGGTGACCACCCGCTCCATCATGCCGCGCCGTTCCAGCAGGTGGTACAGGCCTCTGCGCCGGGTGACGTCGTGGTAGGAGAGATCGATGAGCGCCAGCTTCGGGTCGGCCATGTCGAGCCCGCGTCGTTCCCGGTACTCCTCGAGCAGGTGGTGCTTGGCCACCCAATCGCACTCCCGCCGCAGCGTCAGCGGGTCCTTCTCCAAGCCGGTCAGCAGGTGCTCCCACATCTGGACCGCCCGGTCCACCTGCGGCGGGAACCCGCTGGTGCGTGCGTAGCGCAGCACCCGCTCCAGGTACTCCCATTGGATGTCGAGCGCCGATAGCTCGCGCCCGTTGGCGAGGCGCACCTTGCGGCGGCAGGTGATGTCGTGGCTGATCTCCCGGATCGAGCGGATCGGGTTCTCGAGCGACAGATCTCTGAACACGACGTCGTCCTCGAGCATCTGCAGCAGGGCGGTCGTGGTGCCCACCTTCACGTAGGTGACGTACTCCGACATGTTCGAGTCGCCTGCGATCACGTGGAGCCGCCGGTACCGTTCCGCGTCGGCGTGGGGCTCGTCTCGGGTGTTGATGATCGGGCGGCTGCGGGTGGTCGCCGAGGACACACCCTCCCAGATGTGCTCGGCTCGCTGAGCCAGGCAGTAGACGGTCCCGCGCGCCGTCTGGAGCAGCTTCCCGGCACCGGCGAAGATCTGGCGGGTCACGAAGAACGGGATCAGCGTGTCGATGGTGCGCTGGAAGTCGCTCTGCCTGCTCACCAGGTAGTTCTCGTGGCAGCCGTAGGAGTTCCCCGCCGAGTCCGTGTTGTTCTTGAACAGGAACACCTCGCCGCGGATGCCCTCGTCGGCAAGCCGCTGCTCGGCGGAGTGCAACAGACCTTCGAGGACGCGTTCCCCTGCCTTGTCGTGGGCCACGAGGTCGTAGAGGCTGTCGCACTCCGGCGTGGCGTACTCCGGATGGCTGCCGACATCGAGGTAGAGCCGGGCGCCGTTCTCGAGGAACACGTTGGAGGACCGTCCCCACGAGACGACGCGCCGGAACAGGTAGCGGGCGACCTCGTCCGGCGACAGGCGGCGCTGCCCG
>CAYXHU010000321.1:0-3087 GCA_964464675.1 uncultured Acidimicrobiia bacterium | reverse complement strand
AGTTCTTGCGGGTCGGCGGGGGCCTCATCGGGATCCTCGTGCTGATCGCCATGGTGATGCTGCTGTTCGGCGGCCGGTATCCGCAGGGCCTCTACGACCTGGTGATGGGCCTCAACCGGTGGGTGTACCGGGTGATCGCCTACGCGGCGCTCATGAGGGACGAATACCCGCCCTTCCGGCTCGATCTGGGCGGCGAGGACCCGGCGGAGCAGACCGCACCTCCGGAGCCGCCCGACTCGAGCGGCTGAGGTTTCTGCACGGCGCGGGCACCAACGGCCGCGGTGGACGCGGCCTACCCTGCCGGGGTGTACCGCCACCCGTATCCCTCAGTCGGCCTGAAGGCCGCCCACCCGTTCCGGCCCCTCCACTTCGAGCGCCTCGATCCGGCGGTCATGCGCCACCGCGCCGAGGAGTTCCGCCGGCTCATGGAACGGCGCCGCAGCGTGAGGATGTTCAGCCCCGACCCGGTACCCAGGGAGTTGCTGGAGCTGGCGATCGGCACGGCGGCGACGGCGCCGTCGGGGGCGCACCGCCAGCCCTGGACCTTCGTCGTCACCGGCGACCCGGCGACGAAACGGGCCATCCGCGAGGCCGCCGAGGCCGAGGAACGGAGGAACTATGAAGAGGGGCGGATCAACGCCGAGTGGCGCCGCGCCCTGGCCCCGCTCGGCACGGATTGGCACAAGGAGTTCCTCGAGATCGCCCCGTGGCTCGTGGTGGTGTTCGAGCAGCGCCACGGCGTCGCCGCCGACGGTTCCCGCATCCAGCACTACTACGTCAAAGAGAGCGTCGGGATCGCCACCGGGCTCTTCGTCGCCGCGCTGCACACCATGGGGCTGGCCACGCTCCCCCACACACCCTCGCCGATGGCGTTCCTGACCAGGATCCTGGGACGACCCGAGCATGAGCGGCCGTTTGCGTTGTTCCCGGTCGGCTACCCGCTCGATGGTGTCGAGGTGCCCGACTTGCGGCGCAAGCCGCTCGACGAGGTGATGGTCGTCGTCGACCGACCTGCCGGTGTGCCTGGAGAGCCTCAGGCCTCGGCCGGCTGATGGCCCCGCCACGAGGCCATGGTCTCGCGGATCCACGCCTCGGCCGCCGACGCGGCTGCCTCGGCGTCACCGGCCACCCGTCTGATCGGGTCGCCGAACTTCACCTTGATCGTCGTGCCGAACGGCACCGGCAGGAGGTTGTTGCGGAGCAGCCGCCACGACCCATCGATCGCCGTCGGGACGACCGCCAGCTTGTCGGCGGCGGCCAGCAGCGCCTCGGTGCCGGCTCCCTTGAATCGTTGCAGCATGCCGTCCCGGCTCCGGGTGCCCTCGGGGAAGATGACGACGCTGACATCCCGATCCTGGGCGACGCGTGCCATGCGGGTGATGGCGTGCACCGCGCCGGAGCGGTCCTTGCGGTCGATGAGCGCGTTGCCGCCCCGCCGCAGGTTGAGCGAGATGCTGGGAATCCAGCGTCCCAGTTCCTTCTTCGCCACGTACTTGGGGTAGTTGCTGAAGAGCAGTCCCCCGATCACGGCGATGTCGAACATGCTCTGGTGATTGGAGATCACCGCGTAACCGCGCTGTCCCTCGATGAGCGCGGACCGCTCCACATGGATCCGGGTCCCGCTGATCCAGAACAGCGTCATGAGGGTGCGCTGCAACGCGGCCATCACCACCTCGAAGCCGCGCAGGCTGAAGGGACGTACCACCCTGCCCGCCAGGTCGAACACCAAGAGGGTGATCCCGAAGGCGATGAGGAACGGGATGGTGAACAGCCAGTCGCGGATCCGACGCACAAGCAGAGGGTACGCCTTGGGGAGCGCTATGCAGCTTCACATCCGGGAACGCTGCGAACGCGAGCAGGGGGACCCGTCGTGACGGGCCCCCCTGCCGGCCGGCCGAACGGCTACTCGACGACCGTGACCTCGGCGAACATCCCCTGCACGAAGTGCGGAGGGCCCCCGTCGACCTCGGGCGGCCCGCCCTCTGCAGCGGCCGCCGCAGCCATGTATTCCGCAGGATCCGCTCCGGTCGGGATCGCGCAGATGATGGCGTAGCGGCCCGGCTCCTCGAGCACGCCGGTCCCCTCGACCGGGAACCCGGTCTCACCGGGGGGTGCGATCACCACGGTCACGACGTGCGGGAACAGCGCGGCGAGTTCCTCCATGGGCAGGCTCATCAGCTCCTGCACCGAGCGCGTCTCGTCGTCCGGCAGCCGGATGGCCACGAACTCGTGGAGCTCGACGTCACTCTCGTTGTCGAGCACGAATGCCGTGCCCGCCTTCACGGTGTCCGGCAGGTCCACATAGGCGAAGTCGATCGCCGACACGGTGACGGTCTCTCCTGGGCCGCCTACCACGTCGGCGCCGTCATCGTCCCCGCAGGCCGCAACGAGCAGCAGCAGAGCCGGCACGAGCGCGCCGAAGCGCATCTTCTTGGACATCGATCAGACCCCCTCCTGGTACTGAGCGTGCTCCGGGACGGTAGCGGTCGAGGATCCGACGGGCCGTCGGAGGAGCTGGGGCTCTATCCGGGAGCCTTGGCGAGGTTCGAGCCGAGTCGGGGGCGCCATCCGGCCGGCGTGAACCCGCCACAGGTTTCTGGACGGGGAACTAGACCTCGGCAGAACCCCGCGGATCGGCGTGGTCGTCGTCGACCCGTTCGTACACCTCGAACCCGAGCGAGCGATACGTGGCTACTGCGGCGAGCGCATCCACGTACGCATCGATCCGAACGGTGGCCACGCCGGCCGACCGCAGGTAGCCGACGGCGCGGCCGACGAGCGCCGAAGCGATGCCGCGCCGGCGGTGGGTGGGCACCACGGCGACCACGCTGACGTACCCGTGTTCGCCGCGCCTGAAGCAGATCGAGAAACCGACCAGATCCCCGCCGTCCTCAGCCACGAACACCCCCTCCGGGTCGAACCGGTCGAAGGAGTCCCAGTCGTCCGGCCAGGGCTCGTGCCCGAACGCCGCTGCGTACACCCGGGGGATCCGGTGGTGGTCGCGGCTTCGATCCCAGCGCCGCACGACGATGCCCGGGATCATCACCGGCTCCAGCATGTCGGCAGGCCTCTGCATCCGCAGCAGGG
>CAYXHU010000320.1:0-3093 GCA_964464675.1 uncultured Acidimicrobiia bacterium | reverse complement strand
TCATGGACGTCATCCTGGGGTTCCCGGCGCTGCTGCTGGCGATCGCCATCGTGGCCGTGCTCGGCCGGGGGCTGCGCAACGCCTTGTTGGCGATCGCCATCGTCACGATGCCCGGCTATGCGCGTGTCATGCGAGCCCAGGTGTTGGCGATCAAGGAGAGCGACTTCGTGTCGGCCTCGCGGGCGCTGGGAGCCTCCCCCTTTCAGGTGCTGCTCCGCCGGATCGTCCCCAACGCGATGACGCCCCTCGTCGTTCTGGCCACCCTCGGCGTCGCCACCGCGATTCTCGAGGCGGCCGGGCTCTCGTTCCTCGGCCTCGGGGCGCAACCCCCGATGGCGGAGTGGGGCTCGATGCTGGCCTCGGAACGGAATAAGGTGTTCACCGCACCCCACCTCGTGTTCTTCCCCGGCCTCGCCATCATGATCACCGTGCTCGGCTTCAACCTCATGGGCGACGGCCTCCGTGACGCCCTCGACCCGACCCTGCACCGATGAGCGTCTCGATGCCGGATCCCGTCGCCGAGAACGATGTCATCGAGGCACTCATCGCCGGTGAGCCCTTGCTGGAGGTCCACGGTTTGAGGACCCACTTCGACACCCGCGAGGGAGTGGTGAAGGCCGTCGATGCCCTCGATCTCCACATCGATCGCGGAGAGGTCCTCGGACTGGTCGGGGAGTCGGGCTGCGGGAAGTCGGTGGCTTCGCTGTCGATCATGGGCCTGATCGCCCACCCCGGGCGAATCGTCGCCGGGGAGATCCTCTTCGCAGGCAGAGACCTGGTCAAGATGAAGAAGAGCGAGGTGCGCAAGCTGCGCGGCGAGCACATCTCGATGATCTTCCAGCAGCCGACCTCGGCCCTGAATCCGGTGCACCGGGCCGGGGCGCAGATACGCGAGGTCTTCGAGCTCCACCGCGAGTGGTCGAAGGAGGTCGAAGAGGAACGGGTCGTGGAGATGCTCGCGACGGTCGGGATCCCGGACCCGGAGCGGCGGGCGAACTCGTATCCCCACGAGCTGTCAGGCGGCATGGCCCAGAGGGTGATGATCGCGATGGCGCTCGCCTGCGAGCCGGAACTGCTCATCGCCGACGAGCCGACCACCGCCCTCGACGTGACCATCCAGGCGCAGATCCTCGACCTGATTCGGGACCTGCAGCGCGACTTCAACACGGCTGTGCTGCTCATCACCCACGACCTGGGCATCGTCGCCGAGATGGCGCATCGGGTCGCCGTCATGTACGCGGGTGAGATCGTCGAGGAATCCGACGTCCGCACCATCTTCAACAACCCGCTCCATCCGTACACCCAGGGACTGATCGGCTCGATCCCGGTCCTGGGCGTCGTCAAGGACGAACTCGACACCATCCCCGGGGTCGTGCCGTCGCTCATCGACCTCCCCGCCGGCTGCCGCTTCGCCTCCCGGTGCGCGGCGCGAGTCGAGAACGAACTCGAGATCTGCACGGAGCAGAAGCCGGAGTTGCTGGAGACGTCGCCCGGCCACAAGGTGCGCTGCTGGCTCTACGAGGAGTCCGCCGCCGATGGCTGAGAACCTCGTCGAGATCCGCGACCTCGTCAAGGAGTTCCCGGTCACGGGAGGCCTCCTCCAACGACGGGTGGCCACCGTCAACGCGGTGGCTGGGGTGGACCTGGACATCGTCAAGGGGGAAGCGCTGGGCCTGGTGGGAGAGTCGGGCTGCGGGAAGACGACGCTCGGCCGCATGCTCGTGCGGCTCCTCGAGCCGACGAGCGGCACGATCAGCTTCGGTGGCGCCGACATCACCCACGTCAAGGGCAGGAACCTGAAGCCCTTCCGGCGGCGCATGCAGATCATCTTCCAGGACCCGTACGGATCGCTCGATCCGCGCTCGCAGGTCGGAGACTCGATCGCCGAGGGCCTCCGGCTCCACGGCGTGGGCGACAAGGACGAGCGGGAGGAACGGGTCAAGGAGATGCTGGAGATCGTCGGGCTGCAAGGGTCGCATGCCGGCCGGTATCCGCACGAGTTCTCCGGAGGCCAGCGGCAGCGCATCGGCATAGCCCGGGCTCTGATCCTCAAACCCGATCTCGTCGTCGCCGACGAGCCGGTGTCGGCGCTCGACGTGTCGGTCCAGGCCCAGATCCTCAACCTCCTGCGGGAACTCCAGGCCGAACTGGAGCTGACGCTCCTGTTCATCGCCCACAACCTGGCGGTGGTGGAGCACATCTCCGACCGGGTCGCCGTGATGTACCTGGGGCGGATCGTGGAGCTGACCGACCGGGACACCCTCTATCGGGACGCCCGCCACCCCTATACCGAGGCACTGCTGTCCGCCATCCCCATACCCGACCCGGACCGGCCCAGGAACCGTCAGATCCTCCGCGGCGAGATCCCCTCCCCGCTGAACCCGCCGTTCGGCTGCCATTTCCATCCCCGCTGCCCCATCGCCCGGAAGGGGGTCTGCGACATGCAGTACCCGGATCTGCGGGCAACCGACGAGGCACCCGATCACCTGGTCGCATGCCACCTTCGGACCGGGGAGTACCGCCACTTCGATCCCGGGCGGGCGAGGAAGTAGCGAGGCGGGTCTCGACGAGGGTTCACCCGGCGGTGAGGGACCCCGAGCTCGCGGTGGGCTCGCCCGTCGAAGGGGCTATCGGGGCGGGTCGAGCGTGAATCTTCGCAGCGCAGCGACCAGCAGCGACACCACCACCAGCGCCGTCCCTCCGATGCCTGCAGCCGCGGCGGCGTGGGCGAGCGCCCTCCTCCCCCCCGACCAGGAGCCGGCGTCGAGCCAGTCCCCCGCCACTCTGAGACCTCCCCACGCCGCGCCGAGCAGGACGGCGCCGAGCAGCAGCCCGGCGGCACCCAGCCAGAGCAGCACCTCGACGGTGACACCGGAACGGTCGCGACGGACCGTGCTGCCGCGCACCGCCAGCAACTGCGCACAGGCCAGCGCCGTCCAGGTCCCGACGACGAACCACGCCGCGATGGCGTCGCTGGGCCTGTGCCATCCGGCGGTGACGGTGGCCACTCCGACCGCAGTCGCGTAGACCACGGCCAGCCCGCCCGCAAGCGCCCGATGGCGATAGGGCACCACCAGCAGGATCGCGGCGGCC
>CAYXHU010000319.1:0-3111 GCA_964464675.1 uncultured Acidimicrobiia bacterium | reverse complement strand
CCTCGCTCTCCCAGTGCCCTCCGCGGCGAACGCCGCCGTACTTCATGCGCGTGTCCTCCATGCGGGCCACCGGCAGGTCCTCGGCTCCTTCGCGGAACCCGCAGTCGACCACCTCGCCGAGGAACACGGTATGGGTGCCACACTCGACGGCCTGCCAGAGCCGGCAGTCCAGATAGGCCACGGCCTCGGTGAAGATCGGAGCCCCGGTGATCCCCTCTCGGATCTCCCGGCCGTTCAACGTCATCCCGTCCTTCGCGGCCGGCTTGGAGAACTTCACGAACGGACGCGTGTCGCTGCGGTCCCACAGGTTCACCGTGAACGAGCCGCCGACGACGATGAGCCGGTGTGTCACCGCAGACATGTCGACGGAGATCGCCACCAGGACCGGCTCCATGGCCACCTGTGTCACCCACGACGTCGTCATCGCATTCCACTCCTCGCCGCTGCGGGACCCCACCAGGCACAGCACGTTGGGGATCCTCCACAGCACCTTGTTCACGACCTCGTCGGGAACCGTGCGCTCCACGCCAACCTCCTCGCCGCCCGGCCAGCGTACCGGCGGCGGCGCCGATAGCCTGGCGCCATGCACGTCATGATCGCCACGGCAGGAGTCCTGGATCCGGAGTCGGTGATGCGGTTCGTGGAACGCCTGGTCGACGAACGAGGCCGGGTCTCGGTGGTGACGGTCATAGAGGTTCCCCGGTCGTTCCTCGACACCCTCCGGTCCGAGCAGTGGCACCCGCTGGAGGAGCGCTCCTGGATCAGCGAGGAGGATGCCGGGATCGCCAGGTACGTCGAGGAGCGGGGCGGCCGGGTCACCGAGCCGATCATGGCTGCGCTGCGGGGACGCGGCATCACCGCGGAAGCGCACTACCTGGAGGGTGAGGACCCGGCCGGGACGATCGTCGCGGCGGCCGAGCAGCTCGACGCCGACGTGGTCATCCTCGGCGCCACCCGACCCCTGTTCGACGAGGCGGCTTGGGAGAGCATCTCGGCCCGGGTGATGCGCGATGCCCGCCGCCCCGTGCTGGTGATCCCCGCCACCCCCAGGAGCGAGCCGCTCGAGGACGCCTGACGCAGGGCGGTCAACGCCCGAGCCAGGCGGTGAGGATGCCGTGGGCGGGTCCGGTGAACCCTCCCGGATCCTCGAGGAGCCTCTCCACCTCCGGTATCGGAACCCAGCGCGGCTCGCAGGTCCACCCCTCTTCGGCCCGCGGGACGCCTGCTGCGAGACAGGTGAAAGCGAGCACCAGTGCGGGGTATGCGCCCCCGACCCCGAGCGTGATCGCTGCCGGTGACAGCACGAGGTTCGGCCACTTCGGTGCCGTCTCGTACCGGCGGCCTGCGTCGAGCACCGCGGTCACCGTCAGCCCGGTCTCCTCCTCGACCTCCCTCGCCACCGCCACGGCCGGAGTCTCGCCGGCACGCCATCTGCCCATCGGGATCTCGAGCAGCCCGCGAGTCGCCTCTCGCGGCTTGTCACGGCGCTGCAGCAGGATCCGGTCCCGAGCCGACTCCTCCACGACGATGGCGGCGATCGTGGGGACGACGAGCGCCTCGCCGCGCATCGAGGCAACCGGGACGTCCGCGTACCCGCCGCCGACCCAGACGCGATGGGTGGCGTCGTTCACCCGGGACCGCCCGGTCCGGCGCCATCTGGGTTCGAGGACCGACGCACAGCCTGCACCGCGGGCACGGTAGTGCACACTGCGGCCCGATTCTGCGCGTAGCATCGGTGACGTGACCGAGTTCACCGTGCACCTCGCCAACCGGCCCGGCATGCTGGCCACCCTCGCCGAGCAGGTGGCCTCCGCCGGGATCAACATCGAGGCCCTGGCAGCCTTCGGAGTGGACGAGGAGGGGGTCGTCCGGCTCATGGTCGACGACGCCCTCACCACCCGTTCGGTGCTGCGCCGTGCCGGGATGCGCTTCGAAGAGCGCGAGGTCCTCACCACCACGCTGCCGCACCGGCCCGGCGCGGTCGCTTCGCTGGCGCGCCGCCTCGCCGACGCCGGCATCAACATCGACGCGCTCTACCTGCTCCGGTCCTCCGTCGAAGGCCTCGAGTTCGCCGTCGCCGTGGACGAGACCGAGGCGGCCCGCTCCCGCCTCGGCTGATGCACGTCGGCTTCGGGTTGGTGTCCTGTCAGCTGACGCCCGGCGACCCGCGCACGTGGTCCGATCGGTACACCGAGGCCCTCGATCTGTGCGGGCTGGCCGACCGGCTCGGTCTCGACTCGGTGTGGACCACGGAGCACCACTTCGTCGACGACGGCTACATGCCGTCGCTGCTGGTGACCAGCGCGGCGATCGCGGCGCGCACCACCCGCATCTCGATCGGCACCGGGGTGCTGCTCGCTCCGCTCCACGATCCCCTGCGGCTCGCCGAGGACGCCGCCACGGTCGCCCTGATCTCCGGAGGGCGACTGATCCTGGGCCTGGGCCTGGGTTGGTCGGCAACCGAGTTCGAGGCGTTCGGGGCAGACCGCACCCGGCGGGGACGGGCGATGACCGAGATCCTCGACGTCCTGCCGAGAGCCTGGTCGGGTGAGCCGTTCCGGCACCGCGGAACGGTCTACGACCTCCCCGAACTGGCGATCCGCCCGACACCCCCGGGACGCATTCCCATCTGGGTGGGCGGCGCGGCCGACGCCGCAGTCGCCCGGGCCGCCCGGCTCGCCGACGGGTTCCTCTCCAATGCCACCGGGGCAGCCCTCGCCCGCCAGCTCGAGGTCGCCGACCGGGAACGGACCAGGGTCGGTAGGGAGACACCCTTCACCTGGTCCCACTACCGCCCCGTATACGTGGCCGACGACCCCGACTCGGGCTGGCGGGAAGCACTCCCGTTGCTGGCCCATGCACGCTGGAAGTACTCGGACATGGAGGCCTCGGCGACGAGGCCGTCCCACCCCATCCCGGCCGCGCCTGTGCCGACGCCCGAAGAAGAGGAGCTCATCCGGGCGGCGGCCCTGGTCGGGCCCCCCGACTGGATCGCCGAACGGGTCGCCGCCACCGTCGCAGCGGCGGGGCGGCACATCGACTTCGTGGCACGCTGCTACTTCCCCGAGCTCGACTTCGGGCCGCTGATCAAGGACGCCAAGGTCAAGGAAC
>CAYXHU010000318.1:0-3112 GCA_964464675.1 uncultured Acidimicrobiia bacterium | reverse complement strand
GGCAGCATTCTGAGAATGGCCGAGCTGCAGGCGGCGATCCTGCTCGGGCAGCTCGAAAGACTCGAAGAGCAGACGCGGGTCAGAGAGGAAAACGCCCGCTTCCTGACGGAGCGGCTGGAGCACCGGGTCCAGGATCTCTCCCACGGGAACCAGCAGCGGGTGCAGCTGGCCGTGGCCCTGGTGCACGACCCCGAACTGCTCGTGCTCGACGAGCCCTTCTCGGGGCTCGACCCGGTGGCCGCCGAGACGATGGCCGGCGTGCTCTCCGACCGAGCCGACCGGGGAGCCGCCGTCCTGTTCAGCAGCCACCAGCTCGACGTCGTGGAGGATCTCTGCCAGGACGTGGCGATCATCGACAACGGCCGGATCGTGCTGTCCGGCCGGGTGGACGACCTGCGGGCCGCGTCGCCGCACCGGCACGTCTCGGTGGTGGTTCGCCACGGCGGCACCGAATGGGCCGAGCGTGTCGCAGATGCCACGATCCGGGACCGCAACGGGGATCGGGTGACCCTCGAGGTGAGCAGCGACGTGGACCCGGCGAGGATCCTCGCTGCGGCGCAGTCCGCCGGGGAGGTCGTCGAGTTCGCGTTCGTGCCCCCTGGCCTCTCGACGGTGTTCAGGGAGGCGGTGCGGCGATGAGCGTCTGGAAGACCGTCCTGCTCGTCATGCAACGGGAGTTCGCCGCCCGCAAGAAGGCGTTCGCCGTCTCGACGGGGATCATCGTCTCGGTCGCCGTGGGAGCCATCGTGCTCGCCTCCCTCGCCACCGAGTCGAGCGGAGGCCCGCAGGTGACCGCAGCGGAGGCCGACGAGGGCATCGCCTTCGTGAGCGTGATCCTGCTGTTCCTCGGGATCATCTTCACCGGTCAGGTGATCATGGAAGGCGTTGCCGAGGAGAAGCGCAGCCGGGTCGTCGAGGTGGTGCTCGGCACGATGCTCCCCCGCCACCTCCTCACCGGGAAGGTCGCCGCCATCGGGCTCATGGGGCTCGGTGAGATCGTGCTGCTCACCGTCTCGACCGTGGCCGCCGCCCGGGCGCTCGACGTGTTCGAGGTGCCGATGGGCACGATCCTCGGGCTCGCGTCGATGGTGGTGTGGTTCTTGCTCGGGTTCGCCCTCTACTCGGCCCTGTACGGGGCGGCCGGGGCGATGGTCTCCCCGCACGAGAACGTCGCCAACGGGGCGTTCCCCATCAACATCTCCCTGGCGATCCCCTACATGGTGGCGGTCACGACCGCACCGGTCGGCGACAACGTGGTGCTGCGGATCCTCTCGCTCGTGCCCCTCTCGGCGCCGCTCACGATGCCGCTCCGAATGATCCGCCGCTTCGCCGAGCCGTGGGAGATCGGCCTGTCCCTGGGGCTCACCGTGGTGGCCACCTACCTGCTCATCCGCCTCGCCGGGCGCCTCTACACCGGTGCGATCATGCGGGGAGGCAAGGTGCGGTGGCGCGACGCCTGGCGGACCGCGGCGCACGTCGAGTGAACTCCGGCCGCCCCGACGAATAGCCTGGGCCCATGGCCGAACCGCTCATCGAATGTGTGCCCAACTTCTCCGAGGGCCGCGACCCCGCCGTCATCGCCCGGATCACCGACGCGGTCGAGTCGGTCGCCGGCGTCACTCTGCTCGACGTGGACCCGGGACGGGCCACCAACCGCACGGTGGTCACCTTCGTCGGTGCCCCGGAACCGGTGGTCGAAGCCGCCGTCCGGGCGGGGCGGGCCGCGGCCGAGGCGATCGACATGCGCCGTCACCACGGCGAGCATCCCCGCTTCGGGGCCATGGACGTGTGCCCGCTCGTCCCGGTGCGCGACATCACGATGGAGGAGGTCGTCGGGCATGCCCGGACTCTCGCCCGCCGGCTCGGCGACGAGGTCGGGCTCACCGTGTACTGCTACGAGCAGGCCGCCACCTCCCCGAAGCGCCGCAACCTGGCCTCGGTGCGTGCCGGCGAGTACGAGGGCCTCGAGGAGCGCCTTCGGGACCCGGAGTGGGCGCCCGACTTCGGACCCGCCGAGTTCAACGCCCGGTCCGGCGCCACTGCGGTGGGGGCCCGCGACTTCCTCATCGCCTACAACGTGAACCTCAACACCACCTCCACCCGGCGCGCCAACTCGGTCGCCTTCGACGTGCGGGAGCGGGGCCGCGTGAAGCGGATCGGCCACCCGCTGACCGGCGAGGTGATGCGCGACGAGCACGGCGAGCCCGTGTACGAACCGGGGATGCTCCGGGCGGTGAAGGCGATCGGGTGGTTCATCGAGGAGTACGGCATCGCCCAGGTGTCCATGAACCTCACCGACATCTCGGTGACCGCCATCCACGAGGCCTTCGACGCGGCGTGTGAGCGGGCCGCAGCTCGCGGCTTGCGGGTGACCGGGTCGGAGATCGTCGGCCTCGTGCCGCTGCGGGCGATGCTCGACGCCGGCCGCCACTACCTCACGAAGCAGGGCCGCAGCCACGGCATCCCCGACGACGAGATCGTGCGCATCGCCGTGCTGTCGATGGGCCTCGACGACCTCAAGCCCTTCGATCCGGCCGCCAAGATCATCGAGTACCGGATCCGCGGCGGCGAGCAGGATCGGCTCGTGGACCGCACTGTCGCCGGGTTCGTCCACGAGACGGCGTCGGAATCGCCCGCGCCCGGGGGGGGTTCCGTGTCGGCGCTGGCCGGGGCCCTCGCCGCGGCGCTCGGCACCATGGTCGCCAACCTGTCCGCCCACAAGCGCGGATGGGGCGACCGGTGGGAGGAGTTCTCCGACTGGGCGGTGCGCGGCAAGGACTGCCACGAGACGATGCTGCGACTGGTGGACGAGGACACGGAGGCGTTCAACGAGATCCTCGAGGCGTTCCGCCTCCCCGACACCACCGAGGAAGAGGCGGCGGAGCGAGCCACCGCGATCGACCGGGCGACGAGACGCGCCATCGAGGTCCCCCTCTCGGTGATGGAATCCGCCGTCGAGGCGATGACGGTGTGCGAGGCCATGGCCTCCGCCGGCCTGGAGCAGTCCGTGTCGGACGCCGGGGTGGGAGCCGTCCTGGGGCGCGCCGCAGTGCGGGGCGCTCACCTGAACGTGCGCATCAACGCCGCCGGTCTGGAGGACGCCGACTCGGCC
>CAYXHU010000317.1:0-3114 GCA_964464675.1 uncultured Acidimicrobiia bacterium | reverse complement strand
CGGGTCCTCCCGGAACCGGCGCTCCATCTCCTCGACGATCCACTGATTAGAGCTGTCGCTCTGAAGGGGCATGTGGGGCTCCTCCGGGGGGCACGAACGATGGTAACGACAGGCCCGTCGTTCTCCCGGCACCCGAAATCACCTATGGGCTGTGGATAACTGGCTACCGTGACCGGCGGTCAGGGAGGCCACGGTGGCGACCGAGACAGCCAGCTTCGGCGCGGGCAAGCGCGAGAACCACGACGCATCGGGGTATTACCGGCGCCGCATGTCCGCTCGGGCGGTGCCGGCCGAGCCCCAGGCGTCCGCCCAGCCCGTGGCGCCGCCTCCCGACGTCGTGGATCGCCTCTACTGCGCCACCTCGGAGGACATGGCCCAGATCCCCGACGGCTGTGTGGCCCTCATGGTCACGTCACCGCCCTACAACGTCGGGAAGGACTACGACGACGATCTGAGCCTCGACGACTACCTGACGCTGCTGCGCCGGGTGCTGTCGGAGACCCACCGCGTCCTGGAGCCGGGTGGGCGGGTGGCGGTCAACGTGGCCAATCTGGGACGGAAGCCGTACATCGCCCTCAATCATCGGGTGGCGGCGCTGCTCGAGGAGCTCGGCTTCCTGCTGCGCGGCGAGATCGTGTGGCAGAAGGCGCAAGGCGCCGGCGGATCGTGCGCGTGGGGGTCGTGGATGTCGGCGAAGAACCCGACCCTGCGTGACGTGCACGAGTACGTGATCGTCGCCAGCAAGGGGTCGTTCCGGCGGCAGAAGATCGGCCGGGACACCATCGACCGCCAGTCGTTCCTGGATGCCACCGTGTCGGTGTGGACCATCCCGCCCGCCTCGGCGCGGCGGATCGGGCATCCTGCGCCGTTCCCGGTCGAACTGCCCCGCCGGCTGATCGAGTTGTACACGTTCGAGGGCGACCTGGTGCTCGACCCGTTCATCGGTTCGGGGTCTACCGCCGTCGCCGCGGTGGAAACCGGCCGGCACTACGTCGGGTACGACTCGGTGGCCGAGTACCTGGACATCGCCCGGGAGCGGATCGCCGCGGCCCGCGCCGCGACGACGGCCGGGTGACCGTGGAACGGCTCGGTCCCGCCGAGCGGGCCGCCGTGCGGGTGATGCTGTGGGCGACGACGGGGGCCGCCGCCGCGGTCCCGGTGCTGGTACTCCCGGCTCCGGAGGATCCGCTGCTGCCGGCGACAGTCCACCTGAGCGCGGTGGTGCTGTTCTCGGTCGCGTTGTCGTTTCACCTGGCGGGCCTGGTCGAGGAGGAATGGTTCACGGAGACCGGGTTGTCGGCCACCGCCCGGCGCGCCCTCGGCGGCCTGTGGATCGTTGTGCTCGTCGCCGGCGCAGCAGGCGTGGTCACGTCGGCGACCGCGGCGGCGTACCGATTCGACGCGTCGCTGCAGTACCTGCAGGTCCTCGCCGCCCTCCACGCGGCCTGGGTGGAGGCGGCGGTCGTCATCGGACTGCAACGCCGCTTTGGATCACGGGTCGCGGTCGCCGGAGCCCTGGCGACTGCCGGTGTCTGGGTGTGGTCGGTCTGGCGCTACCTGGACGCCGTCGGATTCACGTCGTCCGGTGGCTGGGCGGTGGACGGCGGGGAGATCGCCCGGCTGGTCGTTCCGTTCGGAGCCGGGGTGGGGGCGGTCGCGGTGACGCTGTTCGCCGTAGGGGTGCGGGTGGATGCGTCCTCCGAGGGTTCCTCGCCCTGAGGCCAGCCGCTGAGGGCGTGTCTCGGCGCCGTTCCGGGGAGGTGGGACCCCCCTCCCCTCCGGCGCCGTTGGGCGCCTCCGGGACTCCCCCCTGGAGGGGGGAGAAGACCAGGGAGAACGGTGGCGGGTGAGCTGCGACGGGCATAATGACGCAACGCACCGGGAGAGTGGATGCGGATCATCGTCGCCGGCGCAGGCAACGCGGCACGGGCACTGCTGAGCCGCCTCGGCGATCGCTGCGAGATGGTCGTCATCGACTCCGACCGCGCCAGACTGGCGTCCGCGGCGAGCCTCGTGCGCCCCATCGACGCGATCGTCGGCGACCCCGCATCCCAGGAAACGCTGGACCGCGCCGGACTGCGGGACGCCACCTGTGTCGTCGCCATGGCGAACGGGGACGAGGACAACATGGCGATCTGCCGTCTCAGCGCCGAGGCCGGCATCCCCTGTGTCGCCGCCGCCGTCGATCCGGAACGGCTCGGGGACTACCGGGAGCAAGGCATCCCTGCGGTGTCCCCGGATGCGCTCGTCGCCCGGCGGCTCGTCTCGATCCTGGAGCCCCGCCGCGTCTTCTCGGCCGGGCTCGCCTCCGGGCTCGCCGAAGGCCTCGAGTTCGAAGTGGACGCACGCGCTCCGGTGTGCGGGCGTCCCCTGCGCGACCTCGACCTTCCCAGGTGGCTCGTCGTCTCCATCTTGCGCGACGGCCGCCTGATCGTCCCCCACGGGGAGACTGTGCTGCAGGCAGGCGACCTGGTCACGGTGGTCGGATCCGACGAGGATCGGGCGCAGGTGGTCCGGGCCTTCACGCCAGGGGTGACCCGCTTCCCCCTCGACTTCGGCCAGACGATCGCGGTGGCGCTCGGATCGGAGGCGGATCTGGCAGGCCCGGTCTCCGAAGCCATCCATCTCGCCAAGGCCAGCCGTGCCGAGGGGATCACGTTCGTGCACCGGCCTTCGCGAAGGCGGCGGAGCCCCGAAGACCTCATCCGCCGGGCTACCCAACTGGCCGGGGCGACCCCGGTGTGGACCCACCAGGTGGACGGCGATCCCCTCCGGATGCTGCTCGGAACGCCCTGGGGCCGCTCCGTCGGGGTGGTGGTGGTCCCGGGAAGGGCGGTGGACGGCGCGGCCTGGCGCGCCCCGCTGGCCCGACTGGCGCGCGCCGTGGTCCGCAAGGGGACCCCGGTGCTGCTGTCCAGAGGCACGTTCCCGTATCGGTCGATCGTGGCGCCGGCCCGATTGACCCGGGCGGGTGCCGCCGCCGGGCGGGTGGCCATCGCCATCGCCGCCTTCGAACAGTGCCCGGTCGTCGGGGTGGCGGTCGTTCCCCCGGACTACGCCGCCGACGACGAGGACCGTGAGGGAGCCCTGGTCGCCGCCTCCCGCCTGCAGGAG
>CAYXHU010000316.1:0-3136 GCA_964464675.1 uncultured Acidimicrobiia bacterium | reverse complement strand
GGCGGTTCCCCACCTCCTGGGTGACGAGACCTACCCGATCGACGTGATCGTGACCGAGGGCGAGTGGGGTGTGCGGCGTGCGATCAACGCCGTCGACGCGGGAGTCCTCGGAGCGACCGTGAAGCGGGCGGACGGCGCACTGCGCAGGCTGGGCAGGCTGCGGTACCAGGCTGCGTTCTGGCTCACGCTCCCTGCGTTCCCCCCGGGATCGGTCCGGCTCACGATGGGAGAGCGGACTTGGGAAGGCAAGGCCATCACAGTGGTGCTCGCCAACGGCCAGTTCTTCGGTGGTGGGGTGAACATTGCCCCTCGAGCGACGCTGGTGGACGGGCTGCTCGACGTTCAGGTGTTCGCGTGCTCCCGCGCCCGGGCTCTGCTGCTGCACCCGAAGGCCAACCGCGGGATGCACCTGCGCGATCCTGCAGTTCGCAGGTTCCAGGCCGAGACCGTGGTACTCGACGCCGACCGGCCGTTTCCCATCGAGATCGACGGCGACTACGTGGGCGAGACGCCCCTGCGGGTACGCGTCGAACCGGGCGCGATCCGCTTCAAGATCTGAGACGCTGCCGACCACGCCACGCGGATATACTCGCCCCGCCGCGACCCGACTGCGGAGGACCAGGAGTGGCAGACAGCCGCGACGACGAGATGTTCGACGAGGAACCGACCGGCGATTGGCTCGACGAGGACCTCGAAGACGTGGACGAACTCGAGGAGGATCTCGAGGAGGACCTCGACGAGGACCTCGACATCGACGAAGACGCCGATGAGGACGAGGACTACGAGGGCGAGGACCGCGACGAGGACGAGGAGGGCGAGGAGGACGAGGCGGCCCTCGACGATCTCGAAGCCGAAGAGCTCGAGATGCTCACCGAGGACGAAGCCGCCGAGAGCCTCCCCGTCGACGAGGCCGAGGAGCTCCGGCAGATCAGGCGGGAGGCCATCGCCCTCGAGAGCGGTGCCGAGGAGATCAACGACGACGAGTTCGTCTGCAGCAACTGCTTCCAGATCAAGCGCATCAGCCAGCTCGCCAACAAGAAGCGCCGGCTCTGCCGGGACTGCGCCTGAGGCGATGCAGATCGAGGCGGCCCCGGCACGCCCGTCCGATGTCGCCGACCTCGTTCGCCTCTACCGGGAGCTCGAGGCCGAGCTCGTCGCCCTCAAGCACGTCTGGCACATCACCGAGGCTCTTCCGGAGCCGGCGGATGCGGCGATCGCCGCACTCGTGGACGACCCCTCCTCGCATGTGCTGGTCGGCCGGATCGACGGTGTTCCCGTGGGTTTCCTGGTCGGATCGACCGGCCCGCTGCTCCCTCAAGCAGGAGGTGCGGAACTGGCGACCGTGACCTACCTGTTCACCGAGGCCCCTGCCCGGGAGGTCGGTGTGGCCGAGGTCCTCCTCGAGACGTTCATGGAATCCCGGCTGGCCGCAGGCGTCCGGCATTTCGACGCCCATGTGTCGCCCGGCCATCGCCTGGCGAAGAACTTCTTCGAGTCGAAGGGATTCAAGGCCCGGCACATCGTCATGCACCACGAGGCGGAGCGGTGACGGCACCCCGGGGCCGCCCCTTCGTGTCCGAGCGGTTCCACACCGAGGATCTGCCCGGCACACCGCAGCGCACCTACCGGATCCCTGCCGAGGGATGGGTCGAGGCTCCCCGGGAACTCCTAACGCTGGGCGACGATCTCGGCGAGCCCGTCGAGTACAAGCGCCGGATCGGGCGGTTCTTGCTGTGGAGGGCCGGGCCACCGGTGGGGGAAGCCCGCTACCTGGCAGTGGCGGCCGACACCGGGAAGACCTACCGCTTCGACCTGCACGGCAAGCAGGGGGCCGGAACGGGACCCGACGGCGCCGTGCACACGAGGTTCCGAACGTGGAAGGAAGCCTTGCGCGACGCCCCGGGGACGGCGCAGTGACCGCCCCGGCGTCGGGGGAGGTCGCAGAGCTGCTCGTCGCGTTGATCCGCAACGCGTGCGTCAACGACGGCACTCCCGACTCCGGGGGTGAGCGGCGCTCGGTCGAGACCCTCGCTGCATACCTCGGGGAGACCGGGATGGTGTTCGAACCGCGTCCCGGGCGGGCCAGCGTGGTGTACCGCGTGCCCGGAACGGTCCCGGGGGCCCCGAGCATCATGCTGATGGGGCACACCGACGTGGTCCCCGCCCCGGGCGAGGGATGGTCGGTGGACCCGTTCGCCGCCGAGCGCTCGGGCGGCTTCATCTGGGGCCGGGGAGCGGTGGACATGCTCGACCAGACCGCAGCGATGGCTGCCGTCACGAAGCGATACCTCGACGGGACCCTGCCTCGCCCGTCCGGCGATCTGGTGTTCCTGGCGGTGGCCGACGAGGAGGCGGCGGGGCACCTGGGGGCCGAGTGGCTCGTGAACCACCACCCCGACGAGGTCGCCTGCGACTTCCTGGTCACCGAGATCGCCGCTCCGGCCCTCCCGTGGAGCACCGGGATTCCCGTGACGGTGGCGGAGAAGGGCCCCCAGTGGCGCCGACTGCGCAGCGCAGGCCTCTCGGGCCACGGCAGCCAGCCCTATGGGACACGCAACGCCCTCGCTCCACTGGCTCGGGCCGTGGCCCTCCTCGCGGGTTCGCCTCCCGGCCCACAGGTCACCGAGGAATGGCGCAGGTTCGTCAGCGCCTGGGATCCGCCGGGAGACCTCGCCGAACGTCTCCTCGACGCCGACCACATCGACGGTGCCCTCGACGACCTGGCTGCCGCCGAACCGGGACTGGCACGCTGGGTGCACGCCTGCACCCACCTGACCGTGAGCGTCAACACGATGCACGGCGGGGTGAAGGCGAACGTGGTCCCGTCGGCCGCGGTGGCAGAGGTGGACGTGCGGGCGCTCCCCGGCCAGGACGAGGCGGTGGTTCTCGAGCATCTGCGGGCGGTGATCGGGCAGGAGGAGGATGTCCGGATCGAGCCGATGGAAGCCCAGCCGGCGAGCGCCTCACCTCCGGAGGGGGTGCTCTGGGAGGCGATCGGCGACTCGCTCGGCGCCCTCGGAGCCGGGCACCCGGTGCCCACCCTGATCCCGGTGGCGACCGACGCCCGCTACTTCCGGCCGCTGGGCACCGTCTGCTACGGGGTCGGGCTGCTGGACGATCGAATCGGCTTCGGCGA
>CAYXHU010000315.1:0-3144 GCA_964464675.1 uncultured Acidimicrobiia bacterium | reverse complement strand
CGGCGATCTCCTCCGCGCTCTCGTTGTCGCCGCCCCGCATCGAATGGACCACTGAGAGACGCGCCCCGCGACGCCGGGCTTCAGCGATCGCTGCGGCCACAGCGGCATGCCCCGTGGCCGAGTCGACGAATCCAACGACGATGGTTTCCATGCGACAACGCTACACGCCGGGCCCGGCCGGGAACCTCCGAGCATGCTCCGAACGTCATATGGGTGTCCTTCCTTCCCAGGACACGCCTCCCCGGAGGCGTCCCCTCCCCGGGTGAGGGCCCCCGCGGGGGCCCTCACCCACGCAACGGGCTCGCCGTCCGGCGCGATCGACTCAGCCGCCTCTCAGGGACTGCGGCCCCAGAAGCGACCCGAGCGCCTACGGTCGGTCATCGTGACGCTCAACGTCCGGCCTCCCCTGCCGATACCTACACCATGAGACGTCCCAGAACGTCGGTGCTGGTGCTCGCCGCGTTCCTGATCCTCGAGGTGGGCGCAGGCACGGCTTCGGCACTCCCGGCCCCGGGACCGCCGGAGACCGCGGACGACTCTCGAGCCGTCGTCCTGCCGTCGTTCACCGAGTCTCCATCCTGTGGCGGGCCCTACGGCGTGGCCGGTCCGTATGCATCACACTCCGGGGCCCTCTCCGACGACGAGCCGATCCTCGGCCCCTGGGGAGACTTCTTCGGGCGGAGCATCGGGGATGTCAGAAGCCGACTCGTGGAGATGCGTCTCCCTGGAGGGATCCCCGTCTGGGTCCACGAGCGGGTCGCCCCCGCCGTGCAGCGGGTCATCGACAACCTCGAGGCGGAGGCCGCCGCGGGGCGGGTCTATACCATCCGCTCTTGGGACACGTGGTCGTTCAACCCGGTGACGGTCCCGCCGGGCCGCAGGCTCTCGTTCCACGCCGTCGGAGCGGCGATCGACATCAACTCGACGACCAACCCGTATCGGACCGACAACGTGCTCGTCACCGACATGCCCTCCTGGTTCGTCGACGCCTGGAAGGACGCCGGATGGTGCTGGGGTGGTGACTGGTCGACGATCAAGGACCCCATGCACTTCTCGTGGCGCGGGCCCCTCTACACCACCGATTACGTCGCTCCGCCCCCGACTGCGGCACTGACCGATCCGAGCGGATACACGACGGTGTTGACCGTCCCCGCAGCCCTGGGAGCGATCCCCCCGGACACGCCCCACGTCGTCGGGGACGTGGACCGGGACGGAGCACCCGACCTGGTCCGGCTCCGAACCTGGACCGGCGGCGGGCATCTGGCCCTGGAAACGGCGGTCGCCCACCACGACTACGAGACGTGCCAAGTGTCCGAGATGACCATACGAGCCCCGGCCGCGTCGGCCGGGTACGCCTTCGTCGACTACACCGGCGACGCCCGAGCCGACCTGTGGGCCTTCGACGACACCTCGGCGACGGTCGGGATCGAGATCTACGACTGGGACACCGGCTACGCCTCCGGGCCGGTCGTCACCCCGTCCGTTCCCACCAGCCCCGGCGCGACCTACCTGGCCGGTGACCACGACCGGGACGGCCGGACCGATCTGTACGTGGTCCGAGCCGGCAACCCCGCAAGCGTCGAGATCTGGGCGGGGCCACAGTTCACGACCCTGCTCGTCGGTGCATCCCTCGGCACCCGGATCACGGCCGAGCACCGGCTCGCCCTCGGCGATGCCGACCTCGACGGGATCCCCGACCTCTACGTGGTGGATCCCGGCGATGCCGCCCGGCTGCAGGTCGCTCCCGGGGCACACGGCTTCGCTCTCGACGACCACGGATTCACCGCGATCGCCGGTCATCCCGGCCGGACCATGCACGTCGCCGACTACGACGGCGACGGCCGCGACGATCTCCTCTTCGTCGAGGCGAACGGAACGGCGACCATCTACCCCGGGGGAGTCGTCCCGGCCGGCAGGGACCCGGCGTCGTGGTTCTCGGCTTCGTGGGCGACCTCCTGGCCCTATCGGGACGGTTGCCTGCTCAGCCCCGGGTTCGAGACCCAGGCGGGCTTCGGAGGCACCCGCTTCGCCGATGCGACCGGGCCCGGTGCCGCCTTCAGCTACCCGAACCCGACCAACGGCGTCTGGACGGTGGCAGACCTGTTCTGGTCATGGTGGAGGCACCCGGAAGGACGCCTCATCGACCTGGAGCCGGTCGACGGCCCCGACGGGCCCGGCTACGGCGTGCTGACGGCCGGCACATCGACCACGGTCGAGCTCATCACCGTCGACGGGGATCTGGCAGCGACGATCTCGATCTCCGATCGGGACGATCCGGTGGACCTGGCGGTGATCTCCCATCACGGCGAGCCGGCCCTGGCCGTCGCGTACGGACGTCCCTCGCCTCGGGTGATCGTGACCGGTCTCGACGGCAGGCGTCTCGCCACGGTGCCGCTCCGCAGACTCGAGCCCGCGGCCCTGGTGGCCGTCGGCGACGCCACCGGCGACGGAAGCGGCGACCTGCTCGCGGTGGGGATGCTGCCGAGCGGCCGGCTGGGAACCCGCGTCGCTTCCGTCGAGCAGGGCCTCGTCGCTCAGCAGAGCCTCCCCGTGCGCCGCGAAGTCACGGCCGCAGCGTTGATCCCCGCGACCGACGGTGTCGCGGCACGGGTCGCAGTCCTCCTCCCCCATCCCAACGATCGAGCGGCCCGCATCCTGCTCCTGGATGCCGCGACGGGCGGAAAGGGCCGATCCGTGTGGACGGCGCCGTCCCGAACGGGCGCGCTGGCAGTCTCGTGGAACGGCTCCGAACCGGTGCTCGTCGTCGCTCTCCGGCATGCACGGACCGGTGCCGTGCTGGTCGAAGGACGCGATCCGAACACGTCCGCCCGGTTGTGGAGATCCGCCGGTTCGACCGGGTTCGACCCTGCCGACGCCGACGTCCTCCCCAGCGGGACGGTCCTGATCACAGGGCACCGCTTCGGCGACGGCAACGTCGAGGTCTCCTGGTGGGACCCGGCGTCCGGGACCCGAACCGGCTGACCGGCCCGGCAGTCGTCCTCCCCGCATCGATCCGTCGCGGTAGCCTGGCCGTGGGGACCGGTGCGGTCCCTGCACGTCGAAGGAGAACACAATGAGTGGATCGACCGGCGGCCCGTCGGTGCCCGAAGGCCTGTTCGCACAACGCATCGGCGTCATCGGCAC
>CAYXHU010000314.1:0-3150 GCA_964464675.1 uncultured Acidimicrobiia bacterium | reverse complement strand
CCGTCAAGGCCCCCGGGTTCGGCGAGCGCCGCAAGGCCATGCTGCAGGACATCGCCATCCTCACCGGGGCGACCGTCATCAGCGAGGAAGTCGGCCTGAAGCTCGAGAACATCACCGTCGACATGCTCGGCCGGGCTCGCAAGGTCGTCGTCACCAAGGACGACACCACCGTGGTCGAAGGCGCCGGCAGCCATGCCGACGTCGAGGCACGGATCAAGCAGATCCGGCGCGAGATCGAGAACTCCGACTCGGACTGGGACCGCGAGAAGCTCAACGAGCGTCTCGCCAAGCTGGCCGGCGGCGTGGCCGTCATCAAGGTCGGCGCGGCAACCGAGGTGGAGCTCAAGGAGAAGAAGCACCGCATCGAGGACGCCATCCAGGCCACCCGGGCGGCCGTCGAAGAGGGCATCGTCCCCGGCGGCGGCGTGGCCCTGCTGCGGGCCCAGGAAGCGCTCGACAAGATGCGGGGCGGGACCCTGGACACGAAGACCGGCCGTACGCTGGTCCGCAAGGCCCTCGAGGAGCCGCTGCGGCAGATCGCCGCGAACGCGGGATACGAGGGAGGCGTGATCGTGGAGCGGGTGCGGGCCCTGGAGGGGCCGAACGGCTTCAACGCCGCCACCGGCGAGTACGAGGACCTCATGAAGTCCGGGATCACCGATCCCGCCAAGGTGACCCGCTCGACGCTGCAGAACGCAGCATCGATCGCCGCCTTGCTCATCACCACCGAGGCGCTGGTCGCCGAGCGGAAGGAAGAGCACCCGCCGGCCCCGCAGATGCCGGGCGGCGGCGGCATGGACTTCTAGTCCGAGCCTCAGTCGGATCGGGGCGGCCCTTCGGGGCCGCCCCGACGCGTGCCCGGGTGCTCAGCTGCGAGCCCCGAGCCAGCCGGCCGCGGCGTAGCGGGTCCGGTTGAGCCGGAACTCCTCTTCGAGGAGGCCCCAGAGCGAATGGTCCAGCCAGTCCCCGTTGACGAGGACCTCCTTGCGGAGCACGCCCTCCTTGGTGAACCCGAGCTTCTCGGCGATGCGCTCCGAGGAGCGGTTGCCGACTGCGATCCGCAAGACGATGCGGTGGAGGCGCAGCTCTTCGAACCCCACCTGCAGGATCCGGGCGGTCGCCTCCGTGGCGATGCCCCGGCTCGACTCGGTCGAACGGATCCAGTACCCGATCTCCCCGGCTTGCTCGCGCCGCGAGGTGTGCCACACAGAGACGTTGCCGAGGTGCCGTTCGTCGTCGTCGTGGGTGCGGATGGCGAAGTCGAAGGCCCGGCCCTCCGACCAGGCGGCAGCGCTGTCGCGGACGAAGCGAACGGCATCGCTGCGTCCATAGCGGCCCTGCGCCCAGGGCAGCCACCGCTTCAGCTCGGGGCCCGAATCCCGCACCGCCTCGACCAGCGGGTCCACGTCGCGGCGGCGGAACGGGCGCAGCACGAGGCGCGGTGTGAGGCGTGGCGACGAAGGCAGTGACCTCGGCATCCGGGCCAGCCTATCCGTACCATTACCGGGTGGCTGCCGAATGGGGTGCCCTGGACGGTCTCCCGCCGGTGGCTCACCCTCCTGGGATGCGTGCCGCGGTGCTCGTTCCCCTCTATGAGGAGGATGGGCTGCTCCGGCTCGTCCTGACGCGCCGCCCCGAGGACATGCGCACCCATGCCGGCGACGTGGTGTTCCCCGGCGGCATGATCGACCCGGCCGACGGCGGTCCGGTGGACACCGCGATCCGGGAGACGTGGGAGGAGGTCGGCATCCCGCCGGATCACGTGGAGGTGCTCGGGGGACTGCCCCCGGCGACGACACGATCCGAGGAGATGCTGATCGTCCCCGTGGTCGCCAGAGTGCGCCGCCCCGGCGTGCTGGTGCCGGAACCCGGCGAAGTCGAAGCGATCATCGAACCGGCCGTCGACGCTTTGCTCGACGACGCCTCCTGGCGCACCGAGACCTGGGGCGGGCACCGGCTGTGGTTCTACGAGTTCCCCGAAGGGACCCTGTGGGGGGCGACGGCGCGCATCGTTCGGGAACTGCTCGGCTACTTCCGCTGACTCATCCCCAGAGCGCGACGAACGCCGGGGCGAGCGCCACCGCGGGCAGGAGGTTGGCGACGCGCACGTCCTTCAGATCGAGCAGCCGCACCGCGATGCCGAGGAGCAGGATGCCCCCGGCGGCGGCGAGGCCGTCGAGCATCGGATCGGTGAGCACCCCCTCGAGGCCGTGGGCCGCCAGAGCGATGCCCCCCTGGACGACCACGACCGTGAGCGCCGCCGCGGCGACGCCCCAGCCGAAGACGCTCGCGAACGCGATCGAGGCGAACCCGTCGAGCCCCGACTTGACGAGCAGCAGCTCGGGATCCCCGAGCCCGTCCTGGATGGCGCCCACGATGGTGAGCGGACCCACGCAGAACACCAGCGAGGCGATCACGAAGCCTTCGGCGAACCGGCCGGCGTGGCGTTGCGGGATGAAGGTCTCGGGCGCGTCCACGTCGAGGGCTGCCGGCTTCGGGGAGAACCGGCGCTGCAGGGCCGCACCGAGCGCCTCGAGGCCCTGCTCGATCCGGAGTGCTTCGCCGAGCAGCGCCCCGACGAGCACCGCGGCGAGCACCAGGACGAAGTCGTCGGTCGCCAGGGTCTCCCGGACTCCGAGCGCCGCGGTCAGCAGACCGAGCGAGGCCATGACGGTGGCGCGCACCCGTTCCGGGAACCTGGCCCCGGCGACGGCGCCGACGGTGGTGCCGGCGAGCACGGCGGCCACGTTGGTGAGGGTGCCGACGAACACGGCGGGATGGTACGACGACGCGCCGCGCCGGGCGAAGCCGGGCCGGGGTCTGGTAGCCTCCTGCCCGTGCAGTCGAACGCTCGGTGGTGGCCTCGTCGGACATGAGGCCCTGCCGCGCCCGTGACATCGACGCCGGTGGGACCCACCGGCGTTTCACATTGGAGGATGGACGTGGAACGCAAGCGGATCTTCTCGGGCATCCAGCCCACCGGGAACATCCACATCGGCAACTACCTGGGGGCCAACCGCAACTGGGTGCGGCTCCAGGATGAGTACGACGCCATCTACTGCGTCGTGGACCTGCACGCGATCACCGTGCCCCATGACCCGACGCAGTTCCACAGCGATCGTCGTGAGGCCGCCAAGGTGCTGCTGGCCA